>MWBQ01000208.1 GCA_002069605.1 Candidatus Atribacteria bacterium ADurb.Bin276 | reverse complement strand
CCCGCCATCCTTTTTTTGTTCTAATTTAATTTTTTAATTTCCCTTTTATCCCCTCTTATAAAAGAGAGAGATCGATTCCAGGATAAGTATTTTCATTGTCATCTAATATCAAGAAAATATCATGAAGATCATCTCGGTTTAGGAGAAAAAAATCAAGATGAATTTGTCTTATACAAAAAAAGTATTTCCATCGGACTTAAAAGTAGTATTTCATCGGATGAAATCACCTTTAGTGACTTTGAATCTTTGGGCAAGAGTTGGAGTTAAAGATGAAGAACCAGTTCAGATTGGAATCTCTCATTTTTTTGAACATATGGTTTTTAAGGGTACGACCAATTACCCAGGATTAGAATTATCTAGGCAGGTTCAAGCCATTGGTGGCAATATTAATGCTGGCACCTCCTTGGATACCACTGATTTTTATATAGTTGTCCCTAATAATCATTGGGAGAAATCATTAGAGCTGATTATCGATTTAGTAAACAATCCACTTTTTAATCCGATTGATATCGAACGTGAGAAAAAAGTAATCATTCAGGAGATACATTTAGACGAAGACGATCCGGAAGAAAAACTCGCTACCACTCTTTATCATGAAGTTTTTTCAGGAACTCCTTATGAACGTTCAATATTGGGATCAAAGGATACCATTGCTCACTTGAAAAGGGAGAACTTTATATACCACCAGGAATACTTTTATCACCCCTCAAATCTTACCTTGGTAGTCTGTGGAGACCTACCTGAAAATCAGTTATTCGAGAAAATAGATCAATTTTACAAAAATGGGGGAAAACCACTGCAGAATTTGTTTAGCTCCTTTCCTCCTCTTCCTAAGGTACAAAGAAAAAGAATCGAAATCAACATGGACATACACCATCATTATGGAGCTATTGGTTTTTTGGGACCAGGAATTCGGCAAGATGATTTTTGTCTGCTCAAATTTTTATCAGTTATTCTTGGAGATGGAATTGACTCCCGTCTCAATGCCCGGCTGAGGGAAAAGGAACAGTTGGTTGACTCAATTCATACCAATTTTTCCTATTATCAAGAATCCGGGATATTCAGCATCATTTTCACCTTTGCTAATAGTGACCCTAAAAAAATTGAAGCTATAATTCAGGAAGAATGTGAATTGTTGTTAAATCATCCCCCTCAAGATATTGAAATTAAACGAGCTAAAAACCTTTTATTGAGTGGCTTTTATCATTCTATTGAAACTACCTTAGGAAGTGCCGAATTATTGGGGCGTTTAGATACTATTAATACTATTGATACCGTTTTTCGGTATTTGAAGAATATGCAAAATGTTCAAACCAAGCAGATAATTGATGTTTTAAAAAAATATCTTGATTTTAATTTTGCAGTAAGTGTTATTATCAATCCTGAGGATCATCGATGAACGAATTACAACAGCAGGTAGAAAAAGTTCGCTTGAAAAATGGCTTAACTTTCTTATTTATCTCTATTCCTGATTCTTTATTATGCTCAATCCATCTTTGCCTGGCTATGGGAAATTTATTCGAAAACGAAAAAGAAAGAGGCCTTTCAGCGCTTTTACAGGAGGCAATTGTAAAGGGGACCCAAACTAAAGATGCGATTACTTTCAATCGTGAAATTGAATCGCTTGGCGCATCAATAGAAAGCTCATCAAATAGTTTTGTTGGAAAGATTGCCATTGAAGGACCAAACGAGCAAATATTTGCTATTCTTGCCCTTTTCTTCGAATTGATTAAAAGTCCAGCATTGAGAAAAGAGGAAATAGAAAAGGAAAAAAGATTTTTAATCGAGCAACTTGCTGCTCTTGACGACGATCCTCTCAAGGCGGCTCTTCTCCGTTTTAAAAAAGCGTTTTATGGAACTCACCCCTATGGGTCATCTACCCTTGGAGAACCTGACTGTCTGGAAACTTTTACTGAAAAAAAAGTATTAGAATGGTATCGTCGCTGGTATGTTCCAAATAATATGGTTATTGCAGTAGTGGGTAATTTTGATCTTAGCAAGATGAAAGATGTATTTCTGCATCAAATGGGAGAGCTCATTCCTCAAAAGGTAAAGCCTTTTAAGGAAGACAATTTTTATCCTTTATCTTTACGGATTGTTGAACAAAAGGATATTCAGGATAATTGGATGGTAATTGGTTACCGGGCACCTTCCCTTTTTGATATTCGGGGAAGAACAGCTTTTGAACTTTTGTCGAACTGCTTAGGAGGGAGCATGTATTCCCGGCTTTTTTTGAAAGTTCGTGAAGAATTAGGATTAAGTTACCAAGTCGGTTCAATATATGTACCTTTTATTGGATCCTCGTTCATCTGCGCTTATGCTGGCTTTTCTTATCCATTCTTTGAGGAGATAATTCAGATTTTTCGTAAGGAATTCAATAACTTAGTTTATATGAGCGCAACAGAATTTGAAGAAACAAAAAATTATACCCTTGGTATGTATTTGAGTCGTTTTGAAACCGTGTATTCACTCTCTTCAATGATATCTTTTTATGAAAGAATTGGTTTAGGATGGGAATTCCCCTTTAAATATCAAGAGTTAATTCAGGGTATGTCTCTGGAAGAGGCTTTAAATATATATAGTAAGCATAAAGGGGAAGGAGAAACCTTAGGAGCAGTGGTTTCTTCTCAGATAAAAAAATAATTTGAAATATTTTTAAAAGAACTCTTGACATTCTTTAAAATAAATATATAATGTCCTTTGGAACAGGGCAGAGAAGTTATAAAAGACTAAAAATAAAAATTTTAAAAATATAAAGAATCTTTCCCCTCCTTGCACTTATGGGGAGTTGGACGCTAGTCCAACTCCCCATAAGTGTTTTTAGGACTTTTTTCTTCAACATTATTGTTATTCACGTTAGATTTTGTTATAATCCATGATTGTCGGGGCGTAGCGCAGCATGGTTTAGCGCACCTGCCTTGGGCGCAGGGGGCCGGAGGTTCAAATCCTCTCGCCCCGACCAGATAACTGGTGTTCCTTCACAACAATCCCTTTTAATCCATTCTGAAAATACAATATCAACCAGTGAGATCCCTTTTTCTCCAGATCGTGAGTTCCTTTTACCATTTTGCTTTCAACCGGGAGATGTTCTGGGGGGAGAGACCCAGGGTGTCAGGACCCAGCATGGTTTGCAGGGCTTCGGGGAAGTTTTTGGTGGAGCTACCCAATTCAATTGACAAAATTAAATGCCTTTGTAGTATCATTGATTGAGGATGCACAATAAGTGGCCTCTATTCTAAGAGTTATCAAACAAAAGAGAGTTTTGAGAAGTAAGGTTGAATCATAATCTATAAAGCTATAGAATTATTGATATCAAGATGATTGGTTGAGATAAAGACAGGAGTTCATTAATATTTTGATGATTGTATTAGAAAAGTTAGACGGTGTAAAGAAGAAATATGTTGGGATATAGAAAAAGAAAGATTCAGAAAGAGTGTCGCTTGAATTATTTCCAGTACCCCGCATGTTAATGCCACGGTTACCTATTCATGTAGGACTCGATTTCAAGGGGCAATATAACTAAATTAGAACCATGTTGTAATGTATACTATAATAAAATTTGAGATAAAAAGGGGTGTTTTGCTGTCTGATTTTGATTCAAAAGTTATCTTTTAGATGGACAACATATCCAAACGTGTTTACTAAACATTTGAATATTAGGTTTTGGTTTTTTTACGGGTTATAAATATAGTAAATCAGTCAAAATGTTTATGTCTTATCAGTCGAAATCATTTAAAAGATTTAAGAATTTATTTTTTTTGGTGCTCGTAAAGCCGGATTTTTTAATGAGGAATAGTTATATTCATGGTTTGTCTATCCCTAGATGTGTTTTGCAAAAGAACTTCTTTCAGATAGCTCATAGTTAAAAAAACCATCCTTTGGGATTGAATTACCAAATGATTAATGATATGAAACAATGATTCAAGTTTATAATCTTTAAAAGATGTTTTGAAGGCATATCATAAAACACCTCAGTTTTATATATTAAAATAAATAATGCTGGCATTTTGAGTGATACTCTTTTACCATAGCATAAAAGTTCAATAGCTTTTGAGAAGAAGCCCCGTTTTAGGTATTGCTATAATATACAAGAAGAATTTATTAATTTTTACTTAATCCCTTGGTCGAGTGATTTGTAAGGAAAGGAATCTCTTTGTCATTATCAAGATTTTAGAATTTATTCGGTTTAAAGAACTCATAAACCAGTCTGGCATCTCTGGTGGCATCAATGCTTGAGTGTTTAATGAGTTCCCATGGCTTCCTTTCTATTTCTTAAGAAATATTTTTAAAGCGGGAAATGGAAACTGTAACAATACCTTTTATAAAAAGCACTTCATGAGTAGCTCTACTATTGCCCTCGGTCAGCTTATTCCATAAAAGCGAGTAATTAATATATATTAGAGGTTGTTGTAGATAAAGAATTGGCTTGAGTCCTTAATCAACAGGCTCACTTTTAGACAGAAGGGAATTTTAAATATATAAAACAGGCTAATCGAAATGACCCCATAAAAAGGAGATTGAAAATGAAAATGGGAAATAAAACAAGACGATCATCCTTTCGCCATCGAAAAGATCGCTTCTTGGATAAAAGATTGATAAGAAAAACCAGCGGAGAAGAGGTGCCATTGCGATCTGAATTGCTCAGTAGTGACCAAATGAAACAGCATGGCAAAAGACTCGCCGCCTCACACATTATAAGTCCAGAACGAATACCTGACCAGCATCTGAAACGCTTAGCCGAAAATGAAAGGGTCTTGATTGAAACTTATAGTTTGCTGCTAACAGCGGTCAAGAGAAATCCCAGGATTGCTCCTGCTGAGGAATGGTTTCTTGATAACTTCTATCTAATTGAAGAACAGATTCGTACCGCCAAAAGATATTTACCAAAAAAGTATAGCCGGGAATTACCATGCTTGCTTAGTGGCCCATCGGCCGGGCTTCCTCGGGTGTACGATATTGCTTTGGAAGTCATCCTACACGGTGATGGACGGGTAGATATGGAAAATCTCGTCAGCTTCGTCACTTCCTACCAGACCCTTGTAGATTTAAATTTAGGTGAATTATGGGCAATTCCTATCATGCTTCGTTTGACCTTGATCGAGAACTTACGAAGAATTGCGGCTCGAATCAGCGCTCGTAGGATCAACCTGGATCTGGCTAATTATTGGGCTGACCGCATGATGGAGATTGCGGAGAAAGATCCGAAGAATCTAATTCTGGTGATCGCAGATATGGCACGGTCGAATCCACCGATGGAAGGTTCTTTTGTTGCGGAACTTACTCATCGATTACAAGGACAGAGCCCCGCTCTCGCATTGCCTCTCTCCTGGGTTGAACAACGGCTTACTGAATCTGGGCTAACCACAGAGCTATTAGTTCGATCAGAAAATCAACAACAGGCCGCTGACCAGGTGTCTTTGAGTAACAGTATTGGTTCCCTGCGATTTTTAGGAGCAATGGACTGGCGTGAGTTTGTCGAAACTGCGAGTATAGTTGATCGGGTGTTGAGGGAAGATCCGAGTGGGGTCTATGGAAAAATGGATTTTAGCACCCGGGATCATTACCGTCATGTCGTGGAGAAGATTGCTAAAAGCAGCCATTGTTCCGAGAGCGAGGTGGCGCGTAAAGCATTACAGCTGGCACAAAAAGGTACCTCCGGGAAAGACAAAGATGATCGAACGGCTCATGTCGGGTACTACTTAATCGATAAAGGATTAACGCAGCTCGAACGGATAATGGGGGTTCACTTATCCCTCCCGTTAGTTTTTGGGCGGATAATCCGTCGGTTTTCATTATTCTTCTATTTAGGCACCATCGTCCTGATGACAGGAATTTTTACCTGGAGCTTGTTGAATATTACACCTGCCAATATGCTAACCGGCTGGCTCCTTTCATTGGTCGGAGTTCTCTCTCTTTTGGGCACCAGTCAACTGGGGGTAGTTTTAACGAACTGGTTAGTTTCCTTGCTGGTGAAACCCGATTCATTACCACGAATGGACTTTTCGAAAGGAATTCCACCAGAATCATGTACTCTGGTGGTTATTCCCAGCATGCTCGCCAGTACCCGCCATATCGAGGACCTGATCGAGGCACTCGAGGTCCGATATTTAGCTAACCTTGACCAGAATCTTCACTTTTGTCTATTAACCGATTTTCTTGACGCAAAAGAGGAAACCATGCCGGATGACAAGGTATTGCTGCAAGTAGCCCGACTGGGAATTGAAACATTGATTGAAAAGTATCGTGATACAAAAGGTGGTCAATTTTTCCTTCTCCATCGTCCCCGACAGTGGAATCCTAATGAAAAAGTCTGGATGGGTTACGAACGGAAGCGAGGGAAACTCATAGAATTGAACTCGTTTTTGCGAGGTGGAGCAAAAGACCGTTTCTCATTGATTATAGGTAATGCTGAAATCTTACAAAAAATAAAATACGTCATTACCCTTGACACTGATACCCAACTCCCTCGTGATTCGGCACGGCAGTGCGTAGGTGCTATAGCACATCCACTGAATTGTGCCCAATATAATGAAGAAAGACGGTGTATCACCGGTGGGTATGGAGTTCTTCAACCACGGGTAGATCTAAGTTTGCCTGGTTCGAACCGGTCATGGTATGCGCGATTCTGCTCCGGAGAGCCAGGTATTGATCCCTATACTCGTGTTGTCTCCGACATTTACCAAGATTTATTCGGCGAAGGCTCATTCATTGGCAAAGGGATCTATAATGTCGACGTGTTCAATCAAGTTTTGGATGGTCGATTTCCTGAAAACCGGATTCTGAGCCACGACCTCTTAGAAGGTTGCTATGCGCGGGCGGGTTTATTAAGTGATGTACAGTTGTATGAAGAATATCCATCACGCTATAGCTCAGATGTGAGTCGACGACATCGTTGGGTTCGTGGCGATTGGCAGATTGCCTCATGGTTGCTGCCACACGTTCCCAGCTTCAGCAACCAACGAGAGAAAAATCCGCTCTCGAGACTTTCCAAATGGAAGATCTTCGACAATCTTCGTCGCAGTCTCATCCCCACAACCTTGATGCTGTTATTCCTTCTTGGCTGGATGGTTTTGTCACCACCCTGGTTTTGGTCTTTGGCAATTATCGGGATTCTCTTAATTCCGTCTTTGATATCATTGGTTTTTGAAATATTCCGAAAACCAAAGGATGTACTATTTCTACAGCATCTCATTTCCACCTTCCACTTGAATGTTAAACGCTTCATTCAGGCAGCATTTACGCTCATTTTTTTACCATACGAAGCCTTTTTCAACCTGGATGCGATTTTGCGTACTGCCTGGCGGTTGCTGGTTACCCATCAAAAGCTCCTTGAATGGAATCCATCGAGCAATCTACATTTCAATGCGTCAAGTCTGGTTACCCATTACCGGGAAATGTGGGTCGCTCCAGTCAGCGCCTTTGCCATTGTGACCTACCTAGTTTTTTACAAGCCAGCTATGTTGTTAGTAGCCGGGCCCATGCTGACAGTCTGGTTTGTTTCCCCGATTATTGCCTGGTGGATCAGCCGACCTCTTATCCCTCGGCCGCATCAGTTTACAGCCAAACAAACCATATTTCTCCGAAAGCTTTCCAGAAAAACTTGGGCATATTTTGAAAACTGCGTTAGTATAGAAAATCATTGGCTACCGCCGGATAACTATCAGGAACATCTCACTGAGGCGGTTGCTCACCGCACATCACCTACCAATATAGGGCTCGCGCTTCTTGCAAATTTAGCCGCATATGACTTTGGTTATCTTCAAACTGGGCAGCTTATAGGACGCATAGAAAGCACTTTTGGTACCATGGAATCCCTGGAACGTTACCGAGGTCACTTTTATAACTGGTATGACACCCTGTCCCTTCAACCGCTTCCACCGCTTTATATTTCAACTGTTGATAGTGGAAACCTCGCTGGTCACTTATTGACGTTGCATTCAGGTCTACTCAATCTTCCTGATCATAAGATACTAAGTACCCAGTGGTTAGATGGGCTCAATGATACCTTCAATGTTTTGATGGACATCGGGGGTGAGTTGGTCTCCTATCAGTTTGAAGAATTTAAAGAAAATTTAGCCTCAGCATCTTATCTATCAGCCATGACGCTCACATCAGCTTGGCATTGCATTGATCGACTGGCAGAATCGGCCACTAAGGCGACTGATCGTCTGGAGATAGACTCAGAAAACGAGGTAATGTGGTGGGCAAATGCTCTAATCCGTCAATGTCGAAACCTCCTTGACGAGTTGACATATTTTGCCCCCTGGATATTGCTTTCGTCAGAATTTAAAAGAATTAGCAACATTTCTGGTTTGAATGAAATTCCAACACTCCGTGAATTAGCCTGCTTCCCGGCGAAGTATTCTAAAGCAATTAAAAACCAATTCGTCTCGGCTAACACTCTCGAGGAACGTAAATGGCTTGAAGAGATTCAAAGGCTCATATTAGAATCAAGTAAGCGTGCCAAAGCAAGAATAAATAGTATTGATCGTCTGGTTCGACAATCCAGCGGGCTCGCCCAAATGGAATATGAATTCCTATTCGACAAGGACCGGCATTTATTAGCAATTGGGTATAATGTAAGCGAACATCGACGGGAATCGAGTTTTTATGATCTGCTGGCTTCTGAGGCTAGATTGGGATATTTCGTGGCAATTGCTCAGGGACAATTGTCACAGGAGAGCTGGTTCGCTCTAGGGCGCCTTCTTGCCAACACCGGAGGAGAACCGGTTCTCGTTTCATGGAGTGGTTCAATGTTCGAATACCTCATGCCGCTCCTGGTTATGCCAACCTATGAAAACACCTTACTCGACCGATCTTACCGGGGAGCTGTTGAAAGACAAATTCAATACGGGAAAAAACGAGGAGTTCCATGGGGTATTTCGGAGTCATGCTACAATGCAATTGATGCTCGTCTCAACTATCAGTACCGTGCGTTTGGTGTCCCAGGTCTAGGTTTCAAGCGTGGACTCGTTGATGATTTGGTTATTGCACCATATGCATCTATTCTTGCGCTAATGGTTGCACCAGAAGAGGCTTGTCTGAATCTCGAGCGGCTCGCTACTAAAGGGTACTTGGGAAAGTTCGGTTTTTATGAAGCCATCGACTACACTTCTTCTCGTCAACATCCTGGTCAATCAAGCACTGTTGTCCGATCCTTTATGGCCCATCATCTGGGTATGAGTATCCTCTCTCTATCCAATGCTCTACTCGATCGTCCGATGCAGAAGCGATTTGAGTTGAACCCAATGTTCCAGGCCACAATGCTTTTGCTCCAGGAACGTGTTCCAAAGACCTCAGCTGTTTATAGCCATACCATTGAGCAATCCGATTTATTAATAACTCCCAGTAGCATGGAAACACCAGTACGTGTTTTCGATAGTCCTGACACACCATTTCCAGAAGTACAGTTGCTGTCGAACGGCAGATACCAAGTGATGGTCACCAATTCCGGTGGTGGTTACAGTCGTTGGAATGACATAACCGTCACCCGCTGGCGCGAAGACGTTACCCGCGATAATTGGGGTACGTTTTGTTACATTCGTGATGTTGCCAGTGGAGATTTCTGGTCAGCTACTTTTCAGCCGACACTGAAACGAGCTAAGAACTATGAAGTTATTTTTTCTGATGCCCGGGCTGAGTTCCGATGCCTTAACCGCACTTTCGAAACCCACACTGAAATCACGGTTTCACCGGAGGACGATATCGAACTGAGACGAATCCGCATCACCAACCATTCCGGGATGCGAAAATCAATTGATGTCACCAGTTATGCTGAGGTCGTTCTCACGTCGACAGCAGCCGACGAGATACACCCGGTGTTCAGCAATCTTTTTGTTCAGACAGAAATTAACCGCCCACAACGAGCTATTTTATGTACACGCCGACCTCGCTCAACCGACGAGAATCCTCCCTGGATGTTTCACCTGATGACTGTGCATGGGGCAGAAGTTGGAGAAATATCCTTTGAAACCGATCGTATGCGATTCATTGGACGTGGAAACACCATCGTTAATCCAGTGGCTATGCGCGACTTGTCAGCACTTTCGAATAGCCAGGGCTCTGTTATTGATCCGGTTGTTGCAATCCGGCATGGGATCTTGCTCGATGCAGGAGAATCGGTAATGGTATATATTATATCTGGAGTCAGCGAAACCCGTGATGAAGTTTTAAGGTTGGTAGAAAAATACCAGGACCAGTCTCTCGCCGACCGTGCCTTTGACCTTGCCTTGACCCATAGTCAGGTGGTTCTACGGCAAATCAATGCAACTGAGTCTGACGCTCAAATTTATGGACACCTTGCCAGCTCTATAATCTATGCTAATCCATCCTTGCGTGCTGACCCAAGTATTCTCAGCAAAAATCAACGTGGACAGTCCGGTTTATGGGGTTACTCCATATCCGGGGACTTACCCATTGTGCTAATACGGATTGGAGATCCGGCACATATCGAACTGGTACGTCAACTTCTCCAAGCCCATGCGTATTGGCGCCTAAAGGGATTGGTAGTGGATCTGGTGATCTGGAATGAAGAACACTCTGGTTACCGGCAACTGCTTCATGATCAGATCCTGGATCTGATTGCTTCCGGTCTCGAAGCTAATTTAATCGATCGTCCGGGTGGTATTTTTGTAAGAAATACCGACCAAATATCGAGCGAAGATCGCATCTTGTTCCAAGCGGTTGCTCGTGTTATTATCACCGATAATCGAGGAACACTGGCAGAGCAGATCAACCGTTACCGATTTGCAGAATCGATCGTTCCTCCATTCTCGAGAGTGAAACGACCCACCGTCAAATCCTCTCCATCGGTTGAATTGCCCCATCGAGATCTGATTTTCTTCAATGGGTTTGGAGGGTTCACCCCCGATGGTCGCGAATATATTATTACTACCAAACATAAGCAATTAACACCAGCACCCTGGGTGAATGTTCTGTCAAATCCCACTTTTGGAACTGTTATTTCCGAAAGTGGATCATCCTATACCTGGAGCGAGAACGCTCACGAATTTCGACTCAGTCCCTGGTACAACGATCCGGTGGTTGATGCAAGCGGAGAAGCCTGGTATATCCGTGATGAGGAAAGCGGACGCTTCTGGTCACCCACACCACTTCCAAGGCAGGGTACCAGACCGTATATCAGCCGCCATGGTTTTGGCTACAGTGTCTTCGAACATATTGAAAGAGGCATCTACTCCGAGATGTGGATTTACGTAGCGCTGAATGCACCAATCAAGTTCACCGTGTTGAAAATTCGGAACAAATCGGGTCGGAACCGACGTCTCTCTGCTACTGGATTTGTAGAATGGGTGTTGGGGGACCTGAAGCCGAAAACGACCATGCATCTGATCACTGAAGTTGATCCTAATAGCGGAGCACTCTTTGCCCGTAATCCTTACCATACCGAGTTTGCTGACCGAGTTGCCTTTTTCAGTGTAGACGATTCTTCTCGAACATTTACCTGTGATCGTAATGAATTTCTGGGACGGAATGGTACCTATCAAAATCCTGCCGCCATGAACCGATCAAGGCTTTCTGGAAAAGTGGGAGCTTCATTGGATCCATGTGCTGCTATTCAGGTGACTTTCGATTTGGAAGACGGACAAGAGCGTGAATTCGTCTTCACTTTGGGAGTGGGGCAAGATGCCAATGATGCTAGTCGATTAGTGCATCGTTTTCAGGAATCTGACGCTGCAAGAGGTGAACTCGAATCAGTATGGCAGTATTGGAATCACACTCTGGGAGCAATTCATGTAGAAACACCTGATCTAGCTCTCAATACCCTGACTAACGGTTGGCTCTTATATCAGACTATTGCTTGTCGATTGTGGGCGCGTACCGGTTATTACCAGTCGGGGGGAGCTTTTGGCTTTCGTGATCAACTCCAGGATGTTATGGCGCTCATTCACGCCGAGCCAGGTTTAGTTCGTGAACACCTACTTCGCTGTGCGGCTCGACAATTCCAGGAGGGAGATGTTCAGCACTGGTGGCATCCCCCTTCAGGCCGGGGAGTTCGAACCCACTGTTCAGATGATTATCTCTGGTTACCACTGGTAACCAGCCGTTATGTTTTGAATACCGGAGACATCGGTGTACTAAACGAATCCCTCCCCTTCATCGAAGGCCGCCCGGTAAAAGTTGAAGAAGATTCCTATTATGATTTGCCCGAACGATCTGAGCAAGCCGCCAGCCTATACGAACATTGTGTACGGGCTATTTTGAGAGGCTTAAGTTTTGGTGAACACGGATTACCACTGATTGGTTCCGGTGACTGGAACGATGGTATGAATCTGGTAGGCATTCAAGGGAAAGGTGAAAGTATCTGGCTCGGATTTTTTCTTTATAATGTTCTCACTCAGTTTGCCGAGGTTGCCCGCAGGCAGAACGATATCTCCTTTGCCGAGCTTTGTAAGAGTGAGGCGATTCGTGTCCGTTTGAATATCGAAAAACACGGCTGGGATGGCCAATGGTACCGTCGTGCATTCTTCGACGATGGAACAGTGCTTGGTTCATCAGACAGCCCTGAATGCCAGATTGATTCGATTGCTCAAAGCTGGTCTATTCTCTCGGGAGCTGGTGATATTGAGCGGTCAAAGACTGCTATGGAATCGGTGAACCAGCATCTGGTTCACCGTGACCAAGCCCTGATACAACTTTTGAACCCCCCGTTTGATAAATCGAATTTGAATCCTGGTTATATAAAAGGATACGTTCCAGGTGTTAGGGAAAATGGCGGGCAATACACTCATGGAGCAATCTGGGTGGTTATGGCATTCGCTGCCATGGGTGACCAACAAAAAACTTGGGAATTATTTTCTATCATCAATCCCATAAATCACGGAAAAACAAAGGATGAAATTAATATATACAAAGTAGAACCATACGTGGTAGCTGCTGATGTTTATGCGCTCCCACCTCATGCCGGCCGAGGGGGTTGGTCGTGGTACACGGGTTCAGCAGGCTGGATGTATCAGTTGATAGTTGAGTCAATCCTAGGGTTGAGACTTGATGTGGATAAACTTCGCTTTACACCTTGTTTCCCGGTAGATTGGAAACAATTTATTGTCCATTATAGGTATCGAGAAACGGTTTATCATATCACTTTTATATGTTCTTCAGGCGAAACGAGAGTTATAGTTGACGGCATTGAGCAACCCGACCAATTTGTTCAATTGATTGACGACCACCAAGAGCATTCGGTTGAGGTAATAGTTCCCGGTTCAAAGATTAATTTTGTTGCTGGGGATGAACCAAATTAGGACCTTAGAGAAGGACTCATTCTAAATATTTGCCCTACATTTAAAAAGAAGCTTTCCTTAGTACAGCAGGAAAACCTCTTTTTTCAAAGCGAGAATAAGAGCTATTTCTTGACTCTTTCGTTGTCGGAATAAAAGGGTAAGCTTTCGAATATTTAATCGCTTGGATTTCAAGGCCTAATATCGTATCGTCGGATCACCCAGCATTGAAAGAAATCTTCGCGATCAATGCAAAAAGGCTCTCTTGGTGTTGTATTAAAGCAGCTTTTGCTAATTAACTTAACTTCTTATTCCTCAGTTCGAATAGAGTAGGGAATCTCGATGAGATTCCCTACTCTATTTTATTTCCTTCAAAGAATAATCAGTATTTCCTAAACCGATTAACTGAGCATAGTCAATCTGAGTCCTCCAATTCGCAACGGGATGGACGTCGAGAAACTTATCTTGACCACCCTGAAATGCACGACTTAGCGACGAGTCTCGAAGTCCTATCGAGCGGTTAATGAGATCGGCCGAAGCCAAATCGATAGCCACCAAATCATGACTTCCTAAAATACCGATATCGGGAACCAAACTGGCATCATGCCAATCACAACAATCACAATCGGGACTAATATCGGTTAAAAAATTAATAAAAAGACTCTTAGTCATTTTATCTTTTAAAACCCCAAAGGCATGTTCAACCATTCTTTCTTGTAAAAGTGACGCTGAAGATGTCCAGGAGATAGCGATGGCACCAGTTGGACAATAAACTACACATTCAGCACAGCCAATACAAAGGTCTTTTTGAACTTTTGCTTTATGATTTTTATCAAGGGAAAGAGCTTGGGTTGGACAATGAATGATACAGCGCCTACAACCAATGCATTTTTGCGAATCGGGATTAGGAATGAAAGTTTCTCCATGTTGCATTTGCTTTCCGGAACGAGCAACACAACCCATGCCGATGTTTTTGATTGATCCACCTAACCCAGCTTCAACATGTCCTTTTACGTGGGTAACGACCAGTAAAAAATCAGCTTCATGGATCGCCGAAGCGACCTTAACTTTTTTAAAATGTTTTTGATTAATTTCAATTTCAAAAAAATCACTTCCCCGAAGACCATCAGCAATGATGAGGGGAGCTGGAACGGTTGCATAATGGAATCCATGAAATGTTGCAGTTTCAAGATGATCAACCGCATTATGACGAAAGCCGGTATAAAGAGTGTTGGTATCGGTGAGAAAAGGCTTCCCTCCCCTTTCTTTAACCTCTTCAATAATATAGCGTAAAAATACCGGTTGGATAAAACCATGGTTTCCTCTTTCTCCGAAATGGAGTTTAACTGCAACCAAATCACCAGATTTTAAGCGCTTATCAAGGAGTTGACCGGTCATTCTTTTAACTTTCTGTAGAACCGAATTTCTTTCATTATCAGCTCTCAAACTAACAAATAAAACGGGAGACGACATTCAAACACCTCCAGGCATAAAACAATAACCATCACTTTTTCAGTATATCAGAAGGAACTGGGATAAAAAACAATTTTCAACTTTAATTTCATGTTGACTTCCTTCGGGATATGATAGAATGAAAACCAGGGGTGTGTGGATGGGGTAACCGCAATATTGTGGAGTGCTACCGCTTGGTATCTGAATTTCGTCTCTTGTAGACCAAGTTAAGAAACCGATTAGCAAAAAAACAGGGAAAACTCGCTTTCAAACTGTTCTGACTTAAAAAATGGCAGTTCAACCAAAAAATATATTATCAGGCATTAAATCGGTTAGTTTTAGAGATCGCTTTGTTTTTTTTGTGTATGAGCTCTTTTCCTCTAAGCAGCCCTTCCTTCATGTTTTAATTCTTTTTCGAGAGGATTAGGTTGTAAAGGGTCTCGTGGTTGATTGTAAACAAAAATGGACTTTTTGACTCATCTTTTTCTGAGTTACTGTTATTTTAGAATGACTCTTCTTAAATATAACTCCTGAATGGAAACCAGAAGCGTCTATAAAATGAAATAAAGGGAAGGAGAAGCAAAGAGTGTTTACCGAAATTCAATTACAAACCAGAAAGCAAGAAGAGTTTATTTCTATAACAAGAATATTACGCGAAGCAGTAGAAAAATCGGGGACAAAAGATGGTATCGTAATTATTCAGGTTCCCCATACAACTGCAGGAATAACTATAAATGAAAGCGCCGATCCCGATGTAGTGAATGATATCGTAAGGATGTTAAATGTTATGATCCCCGATCGTTTTGAATATTTACATCAAGAAGGAAATTCTCCAGCCCACATTAAAGCCTCGTTATTGGGGTCTTCAGCGCTGGTAATAATAAAGGAGGGCGATTTAATGCTCGGGACTTGGCAAGGAGTATTTTTCTGTGAATTTGATGGTCCTCGTTCTCGGAAAATTTGGGTGAAAATAATATGAGAAGACGCAAAACTACACCCAATAAAAGCTTAAAGTTATTAAATAACGCACGAGGGCAACTGGATGCTGTTATTCGTCTTATTCATGACGACGCAGCTCATGTTGATATTTTGAAACAAATATTAGCGACTATTTCTTTACTCCGCCGTTCTCACACTGAAATTTTAAAAAAATACCTGGAGGAATGTCTTGACGAAGATAACCCGAACGGGAATGGAGAAAACCGAACCAAAGCTTTGGCAGAAATTATGAAGTATATGGAAAAGAATTTTTAACCCAATTGTTATATATAAATGAATAATAAATATATACTGATTATAAAATCGGTCATATTTAAAATAAATAGATAAAATAACCTTTATAAAGCACCTATAGTAATTATATAAATATTTTATATAATTATTGACAAAATCATGAGCCGAGTATATAGTATAAACATAGTTTATTGTTTTATATATATGAGGTGATGATGATGTCAAAAAGGATGCAGGAACGGTTCTCTCTTTCATCGTTAGCGAAAACACTTTACGAGCAAGGAAGGAGACCTATTGTTCCTTTAATGGGTTATCCAGGTCTCCAATTAACTAAAACTACAATAAAACAAAATCAGTTTAATCATATCGTACAGTTTCAATCACTCAGCCGACTTTATGATCGTTTTCAACCCGATTCCATGTTTTTTATGATGGATCTTTCTGTTGAAGCCAGCGCATTAGGATTGGCGGTCCGTTTTCCCTTAGAAGAAACTCCATCGGTTGAAGATCATCCGGTAAAAACCCATGAAGATTTAAGAGGATTTCGTAAAATAGATATTTTAGGCGATGGTCGCGTTTCAGTATTTATTGAAACACTCCATCATATGCGGAGTGCATTCCCCTGCCCGGTAGGAGCTTATGTCATTGGACCGCTTACCCTGGCGGGTTTACTTATTGGAGCTAATGAATTAGCGATTAAAAGCCTGATTGAACCAGAACTGTTTCGTGAAACTGTCGAGTTTTCTTATCAAGTTGTAATGAGATATACACAGGCTCTCAGGGACGCTGGTGCTGATATGATAATGGTATTAGAACCAACGGCAGTCATTTTTGGGCCGGATCAATTCCGTCAAAACTTGACCAGTCTATATCGGGAAATGGTAGGAATCTTCGATGATATTGAGATTATTCTCCATGTTTGTGGTGATAGTACCCATTTGTTAAAAGTAATGGCTGATACAGGAGTAGCAGGTTTAAGTTTAGATAGTATGGTTGATCTCAAAAAAGCAGCAGAAATCGTTGGACCACAAGTAATGTTGATTGGTAATTTGAGCCCGATAGAAATGCTTACTGCCAATCCGAATGAGGTTTATATTCAAACCATGGAAATATTAGAAAAAACAAAAAGCCACCCCCCTTTTGTTCTTAGCACCGGGTGTGATCTTCCTCAGGATGTTCCTCTTGAAAATATTGATGCGTTTATCAAAGCAGGAAAAGATTGGAGACAAGAATCCGTTTTTAAAAAAGTGGAAGCCAATTAGAGTACTTTTTTGATTTTGATGAGAAAAACCATTAGGAGAACCAATCCAATAAAAAGATTCATTAAAATTCCTAGATGAGAATTAAGAGTTCCATGCCAGGACGGTAAATGAGAGGGAAAATAAACTCCTTTCCATTTACTATAATATCGAAATGCAACTTCGACGTCGGGGAGAGTTGAAAAAAGAACTGACCAGGCAAAAACAAAAGGAAGAGAAAATATCTTCAGGCAAAAAAGAGAAAAAGTCGCTGCAATTATTATATCAATTATCACTTGACCGACGGTGGTCAAGTCTCGATGAGGGATTGCATCGAGGAGAATGTGCCCCCCTGCCCCTCCTAAAAGTAAAAGGTAAATATTTTGAGTTTGAGTTGCTAATGTTAAACCCCAAAGACTATGAACGATGATCAGCATAATTCATCCTATAAAATTGTAATTTGTGATAAATGAACAGTAAAATAAATGTAATATTTAAAAGTGCAACCAACCCCGTTTCTCCGTGATGCCCCTCCGTTGGAGGGGCATTTCTAGTCGTCATTCTAAGGAACGTATTGTGCGACGTGAGAATCTCATCTTTTGTCTTTTTTCGTCACATAAAGCTAGAATCTATTCTGAAGTTATGCCTTCCCGACTGACAAGGAAGATTCCATACATTCTCGAGCAGCGGCTTTTAAACTAGGAGAAATGTCCCGGAATATTTTGGGTAAAAAGAGTTCATCAGGATGATGATCGGTATACTCGCGAATGCTTTTTAAGAAAGCCACGCGCAACGTAGTGCTGAAGTTGATTTTTCTCACTCCGGCACGGACTGCTTGTTGAAGCTGATCAACTGGAGTCCCACTTCCACCATGGATAACTAAGGGTAAATGCGTCTGTTTTTTTATTTCACGAATACGATCAAATTGTAGTCGGGGTACCATGCCATTATAAAGTCCATGACGGGTTCCAACCGCAACCGCTAACAAATCAACGCCAGTTTTATTGGCAAAAAAGGCAGCCTCTTCAGGAAGAGTGAAGAAATCGTCAGATTCGGGATCGACTTCCCATTGTTCATCTCCTTCCAGTCCCCCTACTCGGCCAATTTCTCCTTCAACAATCACCTCAGCAAGATGAGAAATTTCAACCACTTTTTTGGTAATCTCGATATTTTTCTCAATTGAGTGTCTTGACCCATCGATCATTACCGAAGAAAAGTGATTTAATATGGCGTCCATGACTTCTTTAATTTCATGACTATGGTCGAGATGAAGAGAAAATGGGACTGAAAACTTTCGAGAAAGAGCATGAAGGGCTTCAGAAAGAGCGGCAATATCTAAAAAATAATATTCTACTGGAGCGAACTGAATGATGACCGGAGAATGTAATTTTTCCGCCTCTTCTAATATCCAAGTCATGAATTCTAAATGGGGAGAGTTAAAAGCAGGAAGTGCAAATTCCTTTTTTTCCGCTAATTCAATAAGATATTTCGTTGAAACCAGTGGCAATTGTGATTACTCCTTCCTTAAAAGAGAAAAAATTTGGTAATTATGCAAACGGATATATAATACGAGTATAGAGCTGAAAATACAAGTGGATGGATTTAAAAAAAAGAGCGGGGATTTAACCCCGCTCAAATTAGTTTTTAGGGAGTCAGGGTGAGAATTTTTCTTGCTTGTTCTGGATAGGAAGCTATAAACAACAGTTCTTCTTCAACCAGGGGTTTTTGTTTTTCAACATTAGCAAATCGAGTAAGCTCGAGAATTTTTCTAGCCTCTTCCTCGTTTTTGAATTCAACTTCCAAATTATCATAAACATTACGAAAACCACGTATACCACTATATTCACCCACAACGATTTGGCGACCAGTTACAATCAGCTCCGGCTCCCCACGCCCTAATTCTTCATAATCATAAAGCTCATAATTTTTCCGATCTTTGATGACTCCATCAGCATGAATACCAGAAGCATGAGCAAAAGCATTGGCTCCTACTCCTGGTTGAGTTATTGGAATGGGAACCTTAAAAGCATAAGAAGCGTATTTACAGGTTTTCCAAGCGGCTTTGAGATTTACATTTTCAAGAAACGAGTAATTCTCATTGTCAAAATAGTTGGCATATTTAATCGCCAAAATGACAGTAATCAGATCAGCATTGCCAGATCGCTCTCCAATTCCATTAATTGTTGTGTTAATATAGACATCACATCCAGCATCAATTGCTGCTTTGGCGCCACTGATCGAATTGGCGACAGCCATTCCCAAATCGTTATGACAATGAAGTTCAATAGGCATTTTTGAGGCTTCGGCAATCTTAATAATTCTATCATAAATACTAAAAGGGCTGTCATAGCCAAGAGTGTCACAATAACGAAATCTCTCAGCTCCGGCTTCCTTCCCTGCTAAGGCAAAATCAATAAGGAATTCGACGTCAGCCCGTGAAGCATCTTCAGCATTCACCCCCACCCCAACCGCACCCAACTGTAATGCAGCTTGGGTCGCTTCTGTCATAGAATGAATAACATCATCACGAGTCATTCGTCCTTGGAATTTTCCTGAAAGCATTTGTTCCGATGTGGAAATGGATAAGTTGAGATATTTTAACTTTGGAACCAGTTGATATGCCACCTCTACATCTTTTTTGACCGCCCGAAGCCATCCACTTAAACGGATCGGGCATAAAACTCCCATATCAGCCAATTCAAGATTGGCATTCAAATAATTGGTTTCATGATGGGTGGTTGGGAAACCAAATTCACTTTGGGTAACACCCATCTCATTAAGATACATGTTGACAATAGTTTTTTCTATTTTGGCTAAACCTAAATGCGCGGTTTGCACCCCATCACGATTGGTTACATCAAGTAAAAAGATTTTTGGCATGTCGTCGATACCCCCTTTAAGTAATGTTTTGTAAAAAGTTTTTCAGTTGAGTCATTCCTTTTTCTATGCTTTCTTCTGAAGTGGCATAAGAAAAACGCAGATATCCTTCCATTCCAAAAGCACTACCAGGCACAGCAGCAATGAGGGCTTTTTCTAAAAGGATCTCGGTAAGTTGTTGTGAAGTGTCGATTCGTTGATTCTCAAAGCATCTTCCAAAATAAGAGGAAAAGTCGGCAAAAACATAGAAAGCACCTTGAGGAACTGGAAAAGTTATATCAGGAATTTCATTTAAAAGTTGAATCATCAACAATCTTCTTTGATTAAATGTTTTTACCATATTCTGTACTATTTGCTGATCACATTGCAAAGCAGCTAAGGCAGCCTTTTGACTAATAGAGGTCGGATTGGATGTGGAGTGATCTTGCAAACGTCCCATGGCTTGTATTGCTGCTTTTGGGCCGGCTGTGTAACCAATTCTCCATCCGGTCATGGAGAAAGTCTTAGAAACACCGTTGATAATGATGGTTTGCGTTTGAGCTTCTGGAGAAAAGGAAGCTATACTTTTAACCTGAGCTCCATCGTATATCAAATTTTCATATATCTCATCGGAAATTATTATGATATCTTTTTCAACAGCAAGATCGGCAATTTTCTTCAAAATTTCAATATCCCAAACTATTCCGCTCGGGTTAGAAGGATTATTTAAGATAAATAACTTGGTTTTATTAGTAATTTTGCTAAGGATATCTTCCCAACTTATCCGAAGTGTTTTGGGATCGCAATGAATAAAAACGGGTTTCCCTCCTGCCAAACGGATTTGTTCGACGTAAGTCACCCAAAAGGGAACAGGAAGAAGAACTTCATCGTCGGTATCACAAAGGGTCAGGATAGCATTAAAAAGTGAATGTTTGGCTCCACAGGAAACAATCACTTCGTCAGGATGGTAGGCAAGACCATTCTCTTTATTTAATTTATAGCAAATCGCTTCTTTCAATTCGATGATTCCCGATGTCGGAGTATATTTGGTAAATCCCTGATCAATAGCTAACTTTGCGGCATCCTTAATACATTGAGGGGTATCAAAATCAGGTTCTCCAGCACTAAAGGATAGAACGTTCAATCCGTTTTTCTTCATGGTTTTTGCTCGAGCTGATATAGCAAGAGTTGCCGACGGTTCAATTTGATTGACTTTTTGGGATATTTTCACTGTGTGCCCCCTATTTTGGTTTTAATTTTATATATAGGTGGTGGGTAACGCTGGTATTGGAGCTAAAAAATTTTATTTCGGTTCCACGGATTCGGTTTGGAGTGATTCATTTCGACGATTATGGGCTGAATATAATATTAGGATTTCAAAAGAAAAGAGTGAAAAATCTGCCCTAGCCCGTTTTCACTATAAAAAGATTTTATTCACTCTTATATAGTAGTAAGGAGTAATTGTCAAGAATCTGAGCAATTTTTTATCGATGATTTAATGGGTATTGGTTTTTTAAGATTAAAAAAATTTTTGGTATTGATTTGTTTCTATTATTCAACTTCTTGACATGAATTCATTGAATATGGTAGAAATTGTATCATAGCAATGAAGCTCTTCCCACGATGTTGTGGGAAGAGCTTTTTTTATTTTATCGGTTTTACCAAGGTAATACAATGGAGTGTTACCCGATTAACGCTTTCTTTCCCTCAGAGTTTTGAAGAAAGACCTTCTCACACTACAGTGATTGAATTTATTCCTTTATTGTCTCAGCGAAGAGATTCTTAATCAACCGAATATCCATTATTTTAAACTTTGTCAAGGGGGATTTAAGAATGGACTATAAGGTAATGCTAGATACCATTTGGGTAATTATTGCTTCAATGTTGGTATTTTTTATGAATCTTGGTTTTGCCATGGTGGAACCGGGTTTTAATCGGTCAAAAAAAACACTGTCAATATCCTTTCAAAGAATTTTATGTTTTTTTGCTGTATCAAAATTAGGATTTCTCGTTCTTGGTTGGGGTTTAATGTTTGGAAGTGGTGGCGGTGCAATACATTGTGCCCCTAAAATTTTATATTCTTTGGTAGGGGCTTGATTTATCATGCCCGTGAGTTTTCAGGATAGAAGGCTTTTTTACATATTAGATAGAAGAAATTCTGCCAATTTGCGAAAGGCAATTGCTCTATGGCTCAAGCGGTTTTTTATATTTTCGCCTAACTCGGCAAAAGTTTTTTGATAAGGAGGAAGTATAAAGATGGGGTCATAACCAAAGCCCGAACTTCCACGACTTTCCTGAGAAATAAGTCCCGGACAACGACCTTCAAAAATTTTTTCACTTTTTTCCCATACCAAGGCTACTACACAGACAAAACAAGCTGATCTTTGATCTTGGGGGACTTTTTTAAGAAGCTCAAGTATTTGCTTATTTTTTTCTTTTGAATCCAAGGTTTCTCCACCAAAGCGGGCCGAAAAAAGCCCTGGAGCTCCGTCAAGAGCATCAACTTCTAAACCGGAATCTTCCCCAATACATATATTTTCACTGATTTTAAAACCATGATGGGCTTTTAGAAGGGCATTTTCAGCATAACTCGATCCAGTTTCGGCAACTTCCTCAAAAGAAAAATCTTGAAATAAGCTCCTAACCGATATTGAATAAGAGGATAAAATCGCATTGATTTCTTTAATCTTTCCCGAATTTTTAGAAAGGATGTAAATCAATCGGGAAGCGGGTTTCAAGGAAGGCCCCTTTCTAGTAAAACCTTCTTTTGGATAGCTATAATATCTTTAATTCCCTTTTGGGCTAAGGCAAGAAGCCGATTCAGGGTTTCTTGGCTAAAGGGATCCCCCTCAGCAGTACCCTGAATTTCAACAAATTGTCCCTTACCCGTCATTACAACATTCATATCAACCTGAGCCATCGAATCTTCTTCAAAATTGAGGTCAAGGAGATCTTTACCGTTGACTACCCCCACGCTCACAGCAGCTAAATAATCTTTCAGAAGATTACCTGATTGGAGTAAACCTCGATCAACGTAATTCCAGAGGGCATCGACTAAAGCAATGAAAGATCCGTTGATTGCCAGGGTACGGGTTCCTCCGTCAGCTTGAATCACATCACAATCTATAAGAATAGTTCGTTCGCCAATGAGGTCCATATTCATCACTGAACGAAGGGCACGACCAATAAGCCGTTGGATTTCATGGGTACGACCCCCAACTCGACCTTTGATAGATTCACGAACATTCCTTGTCGATGTGGCTCGAGGGATCATGGCGTACTCAGCAGTAATCCACCCTTGGTTGGATCCTCGCAGAAAGAGGGGCACTTTATCTTCTATGGTTGCCGAACAGACAATACGATTGTTCCCTTCTTCAATTAAAACTGAACCTTCAGCTGCTCTAAGATAATTTCTGGTGATCATGAGAGAACGTATCTCATCGTAGTTTCGACCATCGTTTCTTAAGTGGATATCATCCCGTTCTTTCTTTAAAAAAGAATTCAAATCCTGAAAACTATTGAATTTCTGCAATGAGTTTTTCATCCCTTTCCAGTGGTTCTGATATGTCGATATGTCCACAAAGAGTAGTTTCTTCCTTTCCATCAATTAATATTTTAATGCGTTTAACATCAGGAAGTGAGGTTAAAGTATCTACAATACTAAAAATACTGAGAAGTTCTTGGGTGGTTCCACCCGATTGCCCGTCTTTCATTTCATGGCTGAGGTCAACATAAACAATACCGCTTTCAGTGAAAACACCGTTTAATCGCGTTGATTCAGGGAGTGGATTATAATGAGATGAAAGCTTGGGTCCTCTCAGCAGTTCTTGAAGAACCGACTCAAGCATATTATGATGCTTTTCAATTAGTCGTTTTTCTGCAACTAAGCCACTAAAATCCTCATCAGTAAAGTATAGAACAACCTCTACAGTAGAATCGCTGATTACTGAAGAAGTTTGACCGGTCGAGAGAAATCCCGTATCATCAGGAGCTACAGTGTTCTTTTTTCCCCCGGGGATCAAGTATTCACCAGCGTAGACGATTGCAAAAAAAACTGCCATTCCGATAAGGATATATAATATTGGCTGAAGAAAAGCGAGTCTTTTTTTTCTTCTTTTCATTCGGTCCTATTCCTCAAGGAATTTTTTTAAATCTGAACTTGACATAAATTGTTTTATGCCAACCACTATTCCTCGCACCAGTTTGTCCTGAAAGGCTCCGTTTGCTAAGTTTTTTGCTTCGGTTGGGTTGCTCAAAAAACCAATTTCAATCAAACATGAGGGGAAATACATTCCTTTTAATAGAATAAGGGGTGCTTCTTTAAGCCCTCTTGAAGCCTGGCCGGTCTCTTTGACGATGTTATTTTCGATTAAAGAACCGAGCTTCATGCTCACGGTACGACTTCCTAAATAATAAGAATCAAGAAGAGTAGAGTTAATTTTTCCATTTTGTTCTTCAGTATACCCTTCTGAAATAAAACGTTGATTTTCACGATTTGCAACGTCAGCGGCCCCTTCGCCATGAATCTGTGCACTTCCTACGAAAACTTCAACCCCAGTAGCTTTTTTATTAGGGGCAGCATTGGCATGAATGCTTAATAAAACCACTGGCTGTTTATTATTGGCTACTGCGGATCGTTCTTTAAGGCCAGGATAGGTATCGCCTTCACGGGTCAAATATACTTCATAGCCTTGTTGAGTAAGGGCTTCTTTAAGCTTTTTAGAAACCTGGAGGATAATGTCTTTTTCTTGATACCCGTTAACAACACAACCGGGGTCTTTCCCACCATGACCAGGATCGATAACAATAACCCTGGGATTAATTTTGTCGTAAGGTGTTGCAGTCGTTGGTTGGACTGGTGGTTTGGTTGTAGGCGTAGGAACAACAGGTGTAGGAGTAGACGTAAGCGCTGGTGTTGTAGTGGGTTGTGTTGGTGGAGATGGACTTGCTGGAAGAATTGTTACATCAGGAGATGTTAACAAAGTGGAAGTAACTATGTCTAAATAAATACGGGGATTCTCTCCGCCCAATTGGTTTTTTTGAATTGAGGCGGGAGATTTTAAATAAATAATAGCTTCGACGTTACTCCCTTTTTTATTAAGCACTACTCGATCTACTCGATTATCGTTTAGAGAGAATGTCTCTGGTGTTCCTGGAGCCAAGGTAGCATTGTTAAAGGTTAGAATAATGCGGTTGTTGGCTTGGTCGGTTTGCATGGAATGAGTTGGTAAGTTAATCCCAAAATCAAAAGTAACCCTTGAGCGATTTTCATCACCATAGGAATGAGACCGAACATTAAGGAGTGACGAGCTTCCAGTAGGAAGGGTAACCGGTGAGATTGTTGAAGGTGTTTTTGTTGGTGAAGGTGACGGAGTTACGACTGTTGAACTGGTATCAGTGGAAATTCCAAAGAGCTGATTAAGAAATTGAGGTGAAATATAAACGGAATTTTCTTGAATGACCACCGAACGTCCTAAGGGTATTTCTTCACCACTTTCAGCAACGGCTATTCCTTTGTCAAGTGATAAAACCCAATTTTTTCCCCCAAAAAATAGATTTACTTTTTTCATAATGGGAGAATAATATTCTACCCCCCCTATTTGTTTGAAAAGATTTTCAACCGAGATGTAATTATCACCATTGACTTTTATTGTTGGTAAATCAAGCGAAAAGACCTGTCCTTGATATTCAATATTGATTTTTGAATAGATTGGTTGAGAAAAAACCAAGCAAAATAGAAGAAGCAAAAGCCATATATATAAGGAATTAGAATGGCGCGACATCGTTGTTCCCTTCTGGAGAAATATCTTCTAATTCTCCTAAGGCATTCTCCATATTTTGGGAATCAAAACTAAAAGGTTCAATTTCGGCTTCAGATGAAAAACCCTCACCAATTCCCCGAATTTCTTCGTTGGCTTTTTGAGGCGGGGAAAGAAATTGTACATTCATTGCCCGGACTTCATAGGAAGTTCGTTTAGTCCCGTTCCGATCTTCCCAATTATTAGCAAGAAGCTCTCCAACTACCGCTACTCTGCTCCCTTTATGAAGAAAACGTGCACAATTCTCACCAAGCTTACTCCAAGCGGTTATTCTTAGGAAAGTGGTATCTTTCGTTTGTTGGCCATTTTTATTTTGGTAAAAACGGTTCATAGCTATATCAAATCGACATACGGGTGTCCCCTGGGGAGTATAGCGAAGATCAGGGTCACGCGTGAGATTTCCAATACCAAAAAAATAGTTAATATCTCCAGCCATTTCTGTTCCCCCATATAAACTAAGAAATTCTAAATAAATAATTTCTGTTAGTTTAGCATATTCTAAACCATAAATACAATGACGAATGATGATGAAAAGATTCTATCACCCTGAGGATATCTCTTTTAAATCCGAGAAGATCTCGTCTTTTCTTTTTTTCACTCTTCTTGCTGAGGAATCCCTTGCTCCCTTTATTAAGGGGAGTAAGGGATTTTAGGGACGATGATTTAAATTGCCCCCCCTTTTTGATCTTTTAATAAACTAACTAATTTTTCATCAGGATTTAGTGCATAGAGATCTTGTCGGCGATGCCTTAACAAAGGAAGTTGTTGGCGGGCTTGGTCAACTAAAGAGAGATCAATGTCTTTTATTATTATTGCTTCTTCATTACCAAGCTGCTCTAAAACCCTACCCAAAGGATCAACAACAAGGCTATGGCCATAAGCTTGATAGGATGAGCCTGGGTGTGGTGCTGGTGATGCGCCCAAAAGAAAAACCTGATTATCAATTGCCCGCGCTCGGAAGAGAACCTCCCAGTGGAGAGGCCCGGTAACCGGGTTAAAAGCAGCGGGGACTGCAACCATAAATGCCCCCCGCAAAGCATAAAGGCGAATAAGTTCAGGAAAACGAAGATCGTAACAGATTAAAATACCAATTTTCCCCCAAGGAGTATCAATTAAAAGTGGAGTATTTCCAGGATCGAGAACTGCTGATTCTTGGAAATGGAGGTTTTTAAAGTCAACATCGAAAAGATGTATTTTCCTATAAACACCAACAATCTCACCAGAGGGGTTATAAACTATAGAGGTATTATAATAGTGATTTCCTTTTTTTTCCGGTATTGAACCGCCAACTAAGAAAACTCTATGTTCATGAGCGAGATTCGATAAAAAGAGACTGGTTTCGCCAGTAAGGATATCTTCAGCGAAAGTTGGGAATGATTCCAGACTATAAGGGCACTGAAACATTTCCGGTAGGAGTATCAAGTTTGCTTGGTGATTCTTAATTGAAGCAAAAAGCTCGGCAGTTTTTAACAAATTAGATTTTTTATTTGGACCGGTTTGAATTTGAATAATCGCAACTTTTAAACTATCCATAGCCCTATCTCAAAGAATTATTTTAAAAAAAGCAAGGTTTACTTAGAAAAGCCGTTCTCAGCCTTTTCAATAATATAGTACAATAATTGAAGCATTGGCAAGAGTATATTTTTATAGCTTATAAAATCTTTATAAGCGAGGGGAAAATATGAAGTGTTTTCTATTCATTCCAGAAAATGATTTAGAAGATCAAATCAGTAAAAATATCTGTTGGAATTTAAGAAAAGTATCCCTTGCCAAAGTCTATTTTTTCCACCCCCATTATATACAAGAATTAAAGAAACAAGATTATCCTGAGATAAAATCCGACATAACTCTACCATCGATATTTCAATTGTTTCCAAAAGTTATTGAATGGTATCGTATGATACGAACCTTGCGTCGAAGGAGAAGATTTCGAGAGACTATAATATTGATAGGACATAAGACTTGTCTTCTTCTATGGATATTTTTTCTCATTCAAAAAAAACCAATTTTCATATGGATAACTCGTCAATTTAACCAGACATTCTCATGGTTTGATTACTATTTTACTAAATACCTTACCCAATCATTTTTAACCAATGATCAATATCTCAATCATTATCTCCGTCAAAAAAACCAAGCTTCTTATTTCATTGGAAATGTTCTTTCTGATTTGGTTCAACCCATTGAATTTCCATTTATACACGGGAAAAAGCCAATTTATTCTTTTTTCCCCAGTATTGATCGTTTTGAATTTGATTTTGAGCTTATCCTCAAACTCTTTCCTGATTTTGCCGATATGATGAACGGTTATTATCTGATGGTAATTCCCCCTGGTCAAAAAACCATGCAGGCAATTACTGCCATAGCAAGTCGATTGGGATGGAATTTATCAAAAAGTTTAGAAGGAGAAATATTGGAAGGATATCTTTGGAAAAACCCATACTATATTAATTTAACTCTTTTTCAGAGCGAAACCTTGGTTCAATCCGATCTTATTTTATCAATGGATGATCTTTACACCATACAAGCGGTTGGTATAAATAAAAAAGTCATACCTCTGGATCGGAATCATCCTCAAGAAATGTTCGTTTATTTAAAAAATACCAACAATTTTTATGAATACAACAATTTTTTAAAAAGCCGATTTGGAACATCAGGAACAATAGAAAGGATTGCTGCCTATCTTCTTTGGGGAGTTGTTGAAGACCAAAGATTTCTAAGAAATAAAACTACACCAAACTGAAAACCATATATATATCAATAAAAAAAAGAAAGAAGGAACAATCCATGATAAAATAAATAGAATTTATTTTTAGAATGGGAAGGATGATGAACGAGTGAGAGGTTTGGTTCCATGGGACGTCGACCGAAGGTTGCAAATATTTTTAGAAGAAGATTTAGGTTTTGATGATATTACTACCCAAGGTTTGGGAGACCTTAGCTTAAAGCCGGTGCGGGCAAGAATTATTGCTAAAGAAAAAGGAATAATGTCAGGAGGTCCATTTGCGATTCGCCTTTTTAACCTCATAGACCCTCAGACGAATGAAAAGACTCTTATTGAAGAAGGTGAAGAATTTAAAAGTGGTGATTGCGTTATGGAAATTATAGGGCAAACCCGGGCAATTTTGATGGGAGAAAGGGTTGCCCTTAATTTATTACAAAGACTGTGTGGAATTGCTACAAAAACTCGAGAGTTTGTCGAAGCGGTTAAGGGTTTACCGGTAAAAATAGCTGACACAAGAAAGACTAGTCCTGGTTTGAGGATCTTTGAAAAGTACGCTGTCCGTTGTGGGGGTGGAGTAAATCACCGTCTCGGCTTATACGATTGTGCTCTTATCAAGGATAACCATATTTCGATTTGTGGATCGGTAAAGGATGCCATTCAAAGAGTTAGACCTGCTATTCCCTTTACGGCACGAATCGTGGTTGAATGTGAAAATATACTACAAGTGAGTGAGGCAATCGAAGAAAAGGCTGATGTTATTATGCTGGACAATATGAATATAGGACAAATTAAAGAAGCAGTAAAAATGATTAATAAAAGATCGATCGTAGAGGCTTCGGGAGGTGTCAGTTTAGAAACGGTAAGGGAAATTGCAAAACAAGGTGTTGATATCATCTCTACTGGATATATTACCCATCACGCCATTTGGTTGGACTTGAATTTGGAGGTAGAAGAAGTCAAAGATGTATTATGATGCTTTGATTATTGGGAACGGAATTGCAGGAAGTAGTGCTGCCCTTTTTCTGGCAGAAAAATCTCAACGAGTTTTATTGGTCAGTAAGGGACAATCGCTTGAGGAAACTAACACCGAAAAAGCCCAGGGAGGGATTGTATATCGAGGCAAAAATGATTCTTGGAAGATTCTCGAGCAAGATATTCTTAATGCTTCTGATGGAAGTGCCTTAGAAAAAAGTGCTAAAGTGTTAGCTAAGATTGGTCCTTCGCTGGTTAAAAGATTATTTATTCAAAAACTACGGGTTCCATTTGAGGAAAATGAACAGGGAGAATGGGATCTTTTTCAGGAAGCAGCGCATTCTCAAAGGCGTGTTCTTCATGTTAAGGATTGTACTGGAAGAGCTATTCAAAAAGCACTTCATGAAGGAATCCTCGAGGAACATCTTATCGAGGTTAAAAAAAACACCTATGCAATTGGCTTGATTCTTTCCAATCGCTACCAATTTTCATCTCGATCTCGCTATGAAACTCCGGAGTGTCTGGGTGTTTATTTGCTGGATCCTCGCAAAAGGACTATAATACCCTTTTTTGCTCGGGCAACCATTTTTGCTACTGGAGGATTAAATTCTCTTTATCAATATTCAACTGGAGGACCTTGGAATACCGGTGATGGTTATGCTATAGCGAATCGAGCTGGAGCCATCCTGCAAAATATGGAATATGTTCAATTCCACCCTACCCTTCTTTTTAGTCCTGAATATTCCCAGACTTTTCTTATTTCTGAAACGGTTCGAGGCGAGGGAGCTGAACTCGTTAATCATGAAGGGAAAGCTTTTATGCATAAATATCATCATTTGGGAAGCTTGGCGCCTCGTGATGTGGTTTCCCGGGCAATCTTTGAAGAAATGCTCACCCAGAATTCCCATTGTGTTTTTCTTGATCTTTGTCATGTGATTTCACCGGAAAAAATAAAGGCAACCTTCCCAACCATCTATGAAGAATGTTTATACCGAGGGATTGATATTACCCGAGAACCGATACCAGTTGCCCCAGGAGCTCATTTTTGCTGTGGGGGAATACTTACCGATAGTTTTGGCCGTACCTCGATTAAACGTCTCTATGCTATTGGCGAAGTTGCCTGCACTGGTGTGCATGGTGCCAATCGCTTGGCTTCTACCAGTCTTTTAGAAGGATTAACCTTTGCTTACCGAGCTTCTCATGATATTATAAAAAATCCAGCTACCAAGGAACAACCTCGAATAATACCGTTCGAATATTCTTGCGGAAATCCTCCACCTGAGGCAATTTTGGAAAGTATGCGGAAAATTATTCAAGATACCATGTGGAAATTCGCCGGACTTATTCGGGATCAATCGGGGTTAAAGTACGCCTTAGAAGTGCTTCGTGGTTTAAAAAAACAAGCAGTTCAACTGAAAAACCAATTAGGTGTATCTGGCTCTCTCCTTGAATTTGAAAATAGTGTTGATTCCGGTTTATTGGTCGTTGAAGCAGCCTTAAGAAATCCAATCTCTTTGGGAACTCATTTTCGTTCCGATTCTTCAATGGTTCAATAGTTATTAATCTTGTTTTATCATTTATTAGTTTTCACGATTCAGATTAAAAAGGTCGTATTCTTCTTGCTCATCAAATAAGCTCTCGATGTGTTTTTTCTGATCAAGTCCAGCCAGATTAACACTTACAAAAAAGGTTTGGTCAGATTCCCAATAAGAAGCTTCAATATCGATACATTCTTCTAACTGTTTTCGAATATAATAACGACGCTCTTCCCAGTTTTGATCGGGAAAGGAGTAAATAGTCTCCATGCCTACAGAAAACTCTTTACTTCCTAATCCGATACCGGCAATAATATCACCAAGGCCTCCAATATTAAGATCATACTCGCCTCGAAGTCGAAGATAAGTTTGGTCAAGATTACCATAAACCAACTCCAAACCGAAAATATTAGTATCTTTGGGATCAAAGAAAAAATAGGTTTCTCCATTTACTTGAGTATATTCATAAAATATTCCTGCGCTAAAATGAGAAGAAAATTCTTTTTCCGCCCAGACCTTTCCTCCCCAAACAGTTGCATCATCAAGAACGGAAAGGTTAATGTTTTGATAGAAAATTTCTCCCCCGTAGCTCTTTTTTTCCAATCCTGCGCTTAAATAAACATCGTTTCGCCAAGTACTCATATCACCCTGGGAAAATTTTCCATAACTTAAATTCGCTTCAATAAAAAATCCATTTTCAGATTCAGTACGGTAAGAAGCGATGAATTGGGGTAAACGACTGATGACTTCATCGTTAAACCTTTCGTTTTCAATACCTAACATCCAGAGAGATAATCCATTTTTTTGATAATGAGCATAACCCCCCATGGTAGACTCTTCATTTTGCCAAAGATCAATAAATATCCGTGCTTCAACATAGGGATACTGAAGGGTTATGTCACTACTTATTCGACTGCTTTGTAAGGTGGAATAGTATAGATTAGCCTGAAATAACAAGTTTTCCGAGAAAAGATATTCATAGTTGCCTTCAACAAAGAGCCCCTTTTTTCTTTGGTAACCCAAGCTCGGTATAAAATTAGAACCATGATTGTTGAGGAGCCGGGAATAGGCAGGTAGTTGAATAATTCTTTTTTCTTTGATGAAAAACCCTAATCCGCTGATTAATATCCGATCCTGTGGATAGATTAAAACTTCCTTAGCACGAACGCTGTATAAGGGAGGTGAATGTGGACATCCGGTAACCAATAGGTCGGTACCGGTCCATTTTCCTTTTTGATACTCGATCTTCGAACCTCGAAAGTAAAGATTTCCTCCTTCGCTTAATTCATATACCAATTCTGCGCTTTCAAACCAACCATTTCTGGTTTGAAAGTTGTAGTACATTTTTTCTGCACTAATTTGATAATTACCAAAGCGAGCCTTTATAAAGCCTGGAATAAAGGCTTCAGATGTATCAAACCGAAAAAGCAGCTGATTGGTTGCAAAAGAAATATCCTTCCAGGATAGGTGGACATTTCCGATGGCTTCAACCTGCGAACCGGCATCGTCATAAAGGAGAGTATCGGCATTAATTCGAATGCCTTCTTTTGCTCCGATGCTTGTCGTTAAAGGAATAGTTAATAATAGAAAAAAAGCGACCAATACTGGTTTTTTCATCGCTTTTATAAAAAAGAGATGAAGTTGGTTCATTGCTTTAGGTTTGCTTGCAGCTCCTCGATTTTATTTTTTACATTTTCAATTTCAGATTCAATCAGTTTTTGATTTTCAATCAACTCTTTTTTTTCTGCTTCCAGCAGAATAATTCTTTCTTGCAAACGGAGGATTTCTTCTTCAAGTTCTGGTTGCCAACTTACTTGGGTGTAATCAGGAGGAATATAAGGATCTTTCCAAATGAGTTCGACATTTTGAGCGACATAAGAAGGTTCGATTGACAAATGAGAAAAATGAAGAGTAATTTTTTTGGTATCTGGGCTAACTATTGGTTGATCATTCTTCCCGATTCGACTGAAATACATTTTTCCTGATACTTTGTCAAAAATTTTATCATCAAATTCACGAGGGAACTCAAGTAGGTAATACTTATTGCCTTGATCGTCGGTTAAATAAGTGTTTTTAGTAAAATTCAAAGGGAAAAGAGCGGGTCCCGTGAGTTTTTCAATGGTTACATCAAAAACTAAATATCGTTGAAAACGCTCTCTTTGTATGAAGTCACGATGATAAGCAGTTTGCTCTTCCAAAGAAAGAAGATTTTCAGCTCCGTATTTGGCGACCCAGGCCTGCACCAATTCTGGATTCCAAAATACAGCTTTTACCGAGAAAGCATCCCCAACGGTTTGACTTTGGGTCCATTTTTTTTGGGTTTGAGAATAAATTTTGTCGGCATCGGTTTTTGCTAAGGATGTAAAGCTAATAAATAAAACAACAATACAAGGAATTAGGAACAAAAGGATGAGGGTTTTTTTATTCATATTTTTAAAAATCTCCTTCCTGGTAGGGTTTAATTTCGATATCAATACCCGATGTAGGTGATGGTTTGGATTGTTGAATTGGAATCGGCGTGGCAATGCTGGTGACATCAACTGTTTCTTCGATATCTTCTTCAGTATCCCAAGTCTCAACTGGCTTAACTTCAATTTCTACCTCCGGGATATTTTGATCTTGATTATAGGAGGGTTGGTAAGTGTCAATTTCGGTTGTGGTATAACCTTGATCTTGATAGGTTTGATATGAAACTGACGAAGCAATTGGGCCGGATACAACCAATTCCTGAGTGGTTTCCACAAATAGCTCACTACCTGATTCAACTTTGGCTGGTTCCCCATTGATTAAAAATCCAGCTACGGCTCCGATCGGACCAAGTGCGACCAGGCCAACAATACTGGTTCCAACTGCATAAGCAAATGCTTTATTTTCTTGAATAGCTTTATCTCCCAAAGTAAGAACTATTGGGGTACCATCAAGACTGGTGATTGACCCAAAATCAATTTGAATCATACCAGCTCTTCCGAAATTTCCTTTGCGGCGGATTTTGCTGATCCAGCCTTCTCCTTCGGTGCCAGCTGGAGCTATGAGAATATCATTTACAATAAAATCCTCGATTAAAACATAAGGAACTGGGTCGCCAACATTATTTTTTTCTGAATTTAAATTGGTTTGAATACTAACTTTTACTAAAGAAGAAACAGGAACGGTAACCTGGAAATTTGATGTGTAGGAAGTATTTACTACGGTTCGGTAAAGCTTATCAACCCGGACACCGATAGGTTCGGCGCTGGGAACACCAAATATGAGCTGTTCAAATTCGTCCAGTTGAGCGGTTAAAATTCCAGTTTTCTGCTCGGCAGTATTGAGAGAAAGTCGAATTGACTTGAGTTTAAAATCTAATGAAGGTTCTTCAGGTGTACCGGTTAAAATGAAGGTTTTCAGAGTATTGAGCCTTTCCATTAAAGTTCCTGACAGGGTATCACCAATTAAATCTCTCTCAAGGTTTTCAGTACGGATTAAAACACTTCCAGTTTCTGGAACACCATAAAGTATACGTTCCATATTTTCCAAGTCTTTTACTAAAGGTGATGCTACCTGGTCTTGGCCATAGGCTGGAAAAACAAGCGCCAGTATCAACATGCTTATACACAAAACGGAAGCCATCTTCATAGCACTCACTCCTTCATATTTCTTCTTATCATTATACCGTAGAGTTGTTCCATCTAAAGGGTTATGAGTAAAAAATTTTTCAATGATTCTATGATTAGAAATCAATTATTTATTAGGAGACCAGAGATGGCATTTTACCCAATGACCTGGTTTGATCTCAAAATCGATTGGTTCCTCTTGATCACAAATCGGCATCCGATTAACACAACGAGGATGAAATACACAACCTGCGGGTATATTTACTGGACTAGGGATTTCCCCCATTGAAGGGATTTTTCCTGGTTTTAATTTTTCTTCTTCTGAGGAGACAACCGGAATCGAGGATATCAGCATTCGGGTATAAGGATGATAAGGAGTTTCAAAAAACTGTTGAGCCGGTGCTGTTTCAACTATACGACCCAGGTACATGATAGCGACACGGTGGGCAATATTTCTCATTAAGCTTAAATCATGGGTAATGAATAGGTATCCCAAGTTTTTTTCTTGTTGGATTTCAATGAGTTTATGGATAATTTTTGCCTGAATTGATACATCCAGAGCTGAGGTTGGTTCATCTAAAACAATGAGTGAAGGATTGGTTGCAAGAGCCCTAGCAATAGCCACCATCTGTTTTTCACCACCCCCAAGAGAACGAGGATATTTTTCCATATACTCGACGGGAAGTTCTACTAAGGACAATATTTCTTGCACTTTTTCAGCTATCCCTTTTTTATAATCCCTATCGTGAAGACGAATGGGCAGGGCTAAGATGTTTTCTATGGTTTGTCTTGGATTAAGCGAAGATCCCGGGTCCTGGAAAACGATTTGTAGTTCTTTTTTTAATATTCGTTTTCTTTTGTGGTGAGAGATAGCAACATCTTGCCCTTGGAAAAGAATCTGACCACCACTTGGTTGATAGAGTCCCATAACGGTATAAGCAACCGTACTCTTTCCCGAACCCGATTCTCCAACTAGTCCGAGAGTTTCACCCGGTGTAATAGAAAAACTGACATCATTGACTGCTTTTACAACTCCTTTGGAAGTCGAGAAATATTTTTTAAGTTTTTTTACTTCAAGTACTGCGTTCACTGGTTTACCTCCTGGTAGAGATAACATGCTACCTGATGAGTGTCGTTGACATGATATAGGGCGGGTTTTTTTTCAGAGCACAAAGCAAAAGCATGAGGACAACGAGGATGAAAACGACAACCAGTAGGCGGATTAAAATAATCGGGAATTCTTCCGGGAATCCCCTCGGCGGTTCCTCCGCCGGTTAATTTGGGGACACAATCCATTAATGCTTGAGTATAAGGATGGAGGGGATGGGAAAATAACTCTTCAGTTGTTGATTCTTCAACGATTGATCCGGCATACATAACATAAACCCGATTGGTCCATTCACGAATCACACCCAGAGAATGAGAAATTAAAATGATCGCCATTTGTTTTTCAGCGGCAATTTGATTGAGCAATCTTAAAATCTGATCTTGAATAGTCACATCTAAAGAGGTTCCCGGCTCATCAGCTATGAGTAACTGTTTGGCCCTGGCGATGGCAAGGGCAATGCAGACTCGTTGCCGCATGCCCCCACTTAATTGCAAAGGATAATTGTCTAATATGCGTTTTGGATCAGGGAGAGAAACGTCCTGGAGTGCTCGTATCGAGACTTCATGGGCAGAAAGGCGAGATTGGCCATCATCGCTTGACTGGGAATGTTGCACCACATCATAAAGCTGTTGTCCGATGGTAAAAACCGGATTGAGGGCGGCGGTTGGATCTTGGAATATCATTGATATTCCAGTTTGACGCATTTTTTCAATCTCGGATTTCTTCATGGTAAGAACGTTTTTTCCTTGGAAAAAAATTTCACCTTGGGCTATTTTCCCTGGAGGTTGAGGAAGAATACCCATGACGGTTTTCATGGTGGTAGTTTTTCCACAGCCGGTTTCACCGACGAGACCTACTTTTTCTCCTTGTACAACCGAGAAATTAACTTCATTTAATACTTTTAAATACCCACCATAAACACGAAAGTTAACGGTTAGATTTTTGATGTCAAGAATAAGTTGAGACATGTTTAGGCTTCCTCCATTGAAAATAAATCGCTGATGCCGTCACCAAGGAGGTTGAATCCTAAAACAATCAGCATGATAGCTAAACCCGGGAATACCGAGATCCACCAATATTCAGGAAGATATTTTGCTCCATCAGCAACCATGGATCCCAGGGCTGCCTTAGGAGCTTGCTCTCCTAATCCAACAAAAGAAAGTGATGCTCCGATAAGGATAACCCAACCCATATCAAGGGTCATTTTGGTCAAAATGGTTGATAGACAATTGGGGAGTATTTCTTTAAAAAGGACGTGAAACTTACTCGCCCCCAATAGCTCTGCTGATTGAACGAAATATTCATTCCGTAAAGAGGTAGCCATCCCATAAACCAACCGGGTATACCACGGCCACCACATTACTGAAACGGCTAACATAGCATTGGTTAAATTGGGTTTAAGAACTGAAGTAATAGCCAAGGCGAGTATTAGAGGAGGCACCGAAAGAAAGATATCGGTTATTCTCATGATCAAGACATCTATCCAGGTTTCTTTGAAATAACCAGCTAAAAGACCAAGGGTAACTCCAATTGGGACAACGATTGCGAGAACAACAATTCCCATAATTAATGATGAGCGAAAAGCATAGATGGTTCGGGTGAACACATCACGGCCAAAAACATCTGTACCAAATAGATGTTGTATCGATGGAGAAAAATTGGCTTCCCCATAATTTACGTATTTTCCGGAATGAGCAGGATAGGGAGTAACCCAAGGAGCAAGCAAAGCGCTAAAAATCACAAAAAGGACAATTACTAAACCCACAACCGAGAGAGGATTCCGAGAGAATTTATACCAAGCTTTACCGCTTTTGGTTCTTTTGGATTTTTTTGGGGATAGATTCATTGCAATTAATCTCCTCTTTCAACTAATCGGATTCGTGGATCGAGATAGGCAACAATGATATCGACAATAATGTTGATAAGAGTAAAAACAATTCCTAGGACCATAATTACCGCGATTATGGCATCAACATCTTTGCGAAGCATGACATTAATTCCGTAACGGGAAATACCCGGCCAGTTAAACAGAAGTTCGACTAAAAAAGCATTTCCCATTAAAGATGCAAAATCTAAACCAAGGATAGAGACGGTTGGGATAATGGAAGGCTTGAAAAGGTATTTAAAGATTACCGTTCGCTCCGGGATACCATAGGACCGAGCAGCTGAGACATAGTCTTTTTTTGAGTTTTCCAACATGCTGGAACGGGTGATACGAGCTTCTTGAAACATTCCTCCTAAAGCAAGGCTAAACGCGGGAAGCATTAGATGTTTTAAAGCATCTAAAAAGGCAGTTAGATTTCCGGTGAGCAAACTGTCAATGGTTATTAGCCCGGTAATTTTGGTTGGGGCATCAACCCACTGGCTTAACCTACCGATGGTTGGAAATACCTGGTAATACATGCCAAAGACTAGTAATAGAATAATGGCAACAACGAATGCTGGAGTTGCTATACCAATATAAGCGAAAACTCTTATCAGATTATCAACCCAGGTATTACTGTGTCGAGCCGATAGTATTCCTAAGAGGATTCCAAAAAAAGCCATAAATAAACCGGAGAAAAGTGCCAACTCAAGGGTGGCGGGTAAAAATTCTTTTATATCTTCGATAACTTGACGTCGAGTGAGTAAGGATTCACCCAAGTCACCCTGAAAAACTGACTTAATCCAAAAGGCATATTGAACAACCAAAGATTCATCAAGATGAAGCTTTTCTCGTAGTTTATCAACTGCCTCCTGAGAAGCTCGAGGTCCGAGGGCTGCCCGGGCAGGGTCTCCTGGCACCATTCGAGCTATGATAAAGACTACAATCGATAATCCGATGAGAACAAATATTGAATATCCCAAGCGTCGAGCGAGAAAGCGTGAAAAATTCATACTCTGGTTCTACCCTTTC
>MWBQ01000207.1 GCA_002069605.1 Candidatus Atribacteria bacterium ADurb.Bin276 | reverse complement strand
TACTCAATCGGTTTTATGGATTGATCCCCAACTTTAATTGAAGAGAATCTGTAGGGGAGAATGAACCCTCATGCTGCCTAGCAGCACTAGATGACAATGAAAATACTTATCTAAAAACGTCATTCAGACTGTGTCACAATCCCTTTCATACACCAAGAATAGCTTGAAAGTGGAAGACACAGTATATTTATCTTCAGTTTTTGGTTATCTATTCCCAATATTACTGTAAAATATTAACATAAGTGGGGGCAAATAATTTACAGAATAATTGTGACACAGTCTGAATGACGGAGCAGGAAAAAACTCAAATCCCCCTAATCCCTTTTTCTAAAGGGGGAAATTGATCGGCATATAAATATTTTCATCCTCATCTGGTGTTGCTATTCAGCATGAAGGTCTAGCCTGAAAATGTATGAACGATTAATAAAGGCGTTATTCTAAACCCTCCTTTTTCGAGGAGATGAGGATCTCATCTTATTAAATTCTTAATTAAAATACTTGAAAGGATGGAATTCTCACCTTGTCCGACAAAAGACACCGGACTCCATAGAATAAATTTGTTTAATAAAATAAGCAAAAATGAAGAATAAAAGGGAGGTTTTATTGCATGCCATTTGAACACATATTTTCACCAATTAAGATTGCTCAAGTTGTTGTACCGAACCGAGTTGTTCATGTTCCTACTGATATTAGTTCGGCAAATGCCGACGGTTCAGTGAACGATAGGGTGATCCGTTACCACGAAGAAATTGCTAAAGGCGGATGTGGATTGATAATTGTTGGAGCAACAACTCCTGATAGGGAAACTGGTCGTCCTACAGTTACTTGCTTATCTGCTGATGCTGATTACTTTATACCTGGACTTCATCATTTAGCAACAGCAATGCAGCGTCATGGCGCCAAGTGTGCAGTTCAAATCCAACACCCCGGCCGTCAGGCTGCTTACCCTCGAAAAGGATTGATTTCTTGTAGCGACATGGTTACCGATGTTCCTGGTTCTGCTGGGCATGAAGTTATTTATGCCGGTGCCGAGGCTAAAGGAAAAGACATAAGAGGCATGGAGATTGAAGAAGTTTATGATTTGATAGAAAAATTTGCCGAAGCCGCCTGGAGAATCCAACAAGCTGGTTTTGATATGGTTGAACTTCATGGTGCTCATGGTTATATGATTGCCCAATTTTTAAGCCCTTACACCAACAAAAGAAATGACCGATTTGGAGGACCGTTAAAGAATAGAATGCGGTTTGTTTTGGAAATTATCAGCCGGATTAAGTATAAATGTGGTACAAATTTCCCAATCGGAGTGAGATATTCTGGAGAGGAATGGATGCCAGGTAGCCGTACGCTGGATGAATCGGTTGAAATCGCTAAAGAATTAGAAAAAGCTGGAGTAGCATTTTTGGATATCAGCGCTGGTATCTTCGAAGCTGCCGGTCCAACCATGGATCCAATGTATTATGAAGAAGGATGGAACACCTATACCGCTGAAGCTATTAAAAAAGCAGTTAAGATTGCAGTGATAACCAGCCATACTCTTCGAACCCCTGAATATTGCGATAGAATTATTTCCGAAGGAAAAACCGATATGGTCGGATTATCAAGACAAATGATCGCTGATCCCTACTGGGCGAATAAAGCCAAAGCAGGGAAAGTTCAAGAAATAAGAAAGTGCATTTCCTGTTTGATTGGATGTTGGAAAGAGTCACTCTATATTAAGAGGGAAATGCGTTGCGCAGTAAATCCAGCCATTGGTGATGAACGATTCTTAGATTTAAAACCAGCATTAACCAAGCTGAAGGTTGCCGTGGTTGGTGGTGGAATCGCTGGCATGGAAGCAGCCAGAATTGCTACTTTGAGAGGACATCAGGTTACTCTATTTGAAAAAGATGACGAATTGGGAGGAATTTTAAGAACTTGTTGCATGGTTCCTCCAAAATCGAAAATGAAATGGTATATGGATTGGATTCGAGAGCAAATTAAAAACTTAAAGGTTGAAGTGAGGCTCAATACCATAGCAAAAACAGATGAGCTTAAGATGTTTGATGTTGTTTTATGCGGGACCGGTGCCAAGACAGTGTTTCCTGATATCCCCGGAGTGGAAAAAGCATTTAAATTTGAAGATGTGCTTCGCTGTGCCAAAAAGAACTGTGAATATTGGCCAAAAGAAAGAACTGTCGAAGCGGTCAAGATTGGCCAGAAAGTTTTAGTCTGGGGGAATCATTATGCTGCCACCGATACCGCCGAAGCCTTGGCTTTGAGAGGCAAAGAAGTCATTTATGTAACTGAAGATAAAGAAATTGCTCCTAATATCGAACCAATCCATCGTGAAGTTATGATGCTGCGATTTAATGGTGGAAACGGTCAAGGGCTGGAAGAAAAAGCCTTCAAATTTCCAGTCAATATTCGTCTCAATACCACCGTTGTTGAAATCAAAGATGGTGAAGTAGTCCTGATGAATGATGCTTTTGAAAAAGAAACCATTGCTGTAGATACAGTTGTATTAGCCAAAACTAAACCTAACACCGAGCTATATGACAGTTTGTTAGCAGCTGGCCTTCATGTTGTCAATATCGGAGATTCGAATCTGGTTAGAAATGTTCGAGGAGCAATGACTGATGGAGCGAATGCTGGTTTGATGATTGATGGAGATATATTTATGAATGCCAACAATGCTCTTTCCTGTGGGCTACCTTATGATGTAAAACTTCAAATGAAATAAGAATAACAAGATAGGTGAGAATGCTAAGTCTTTGTTGTAATGAAAAGGAAAATAGTAATAAATATTTTTCCTTTTCATTGAGCTGATTTTTTTAATAATAGAAAGGGGATTTGAAATCCTTGGGAGATAAGCGAATCCCCTTTTCTTGGAGTATTTCACTCAGGAAGAGAGCTTTTTTCTTAAAAAAAAGAGAGCCACTGCTGAATTAAAACTGAATAGGTATTCAATTCTCATCATCGATCCTGTCATTCATGAGGAGGTTCGTTTTGTATGTTTAAACTTGGTTTTGTGAGTGCGATTTTAGCTGATTTAAGTTTTGAAGAAGTGGTAGATTTTGCGTCCGTAAATGGTTATGCCTGTGTTGAAATGCTTTGTTGGCCAAAAGGAAAAGCAGAAAGAAGATATGCTGGTGTTACCCATATTGATGTTAACGAGTTGGATGAACAAAAGATCAAGTCAATAAAAAAATACGCTGGAGAGATGAATATTGAAATATCGGCGTTGGGCTATTACCCCAATCCTCTTGATCCTGATCCGGAAAAAAGGAAATATTACATTGAGCACATCAAGAAAGTCATTACGGCAGCAACAAAATTGGGACTAAAAAATGTCAATACCTTTATTGGTAAAGATAAGAATAAGAGTATTGAAGATAATTTTAAAACCTTCAAAAAAGTATGGCCGGCTATTATTAAACACGCTGAAGCAAGTAATATAAAGATAGGGATCGAAAATTGCCCCATGTTTTTTACCAACGACGAGTGGCCAGGAGGGAATAACTTAGCAACTACTCCAGCGATTTGGAGGAGAATGTTTGAAGAAATAAAAAGTGATAATTTTGGCTTGAATTATGATCCTTCCCACTTGCTCTGGCAACGGATAGATTATATAAAACCCATTTATGAGTTTAAAGACAAATTATTCCATGTTCATATTAAAGATGCAAAGGTTTTTCAAAATAAATTAGATGAGGTTGGAATTCTGGCTGCACCCCTGGAGTTTCATGCCCCCAAACTGCCAGGATTGGGAGATGTTAACTGGGGGAAGTTTATTTCCGCTCTAACTGATATTGAATACCAAGGTTGTGTCTGTGTTGAAGTCGAAGATCGGTCTTTTGAAGATTCCTTGGATTCTCGAAAAAAATCATTGATTTTAAGTAAGCAGTATCTCAATCAGTATGTGGTTTAAAATAATTCATGAGTTTCATACTATAATAATATTTATTGAAGAGGGAGGTGAAATATAATTCTATAGTGAAGAATGAAGCAGGTTGTTCTTTTAAAAATTTAAAAAAAATGAGGAGGTTACTAATATGATTAAAAGAATATCAAAGATCGTTGCTCTTTTAGTAGCTTTTGGGTTGGTTTTTGCTTTTTCAGTAGGAAGTATTGCTCAAGAACCACCAGTGGTTGGTATTTCTACTGGCTCGTCAGGAACCTCATGGCGGAATATCATGATTGCCGCTTTGGAAGAAGTAGGAAACGAATATAAAGCTGCCGGGAAAATTGCTGATTATAAAATTGTCAACAACATAACCAATGGTGATGCGACCGAGCAAGCCAACATTTTGCGTGATTTCATCTCCCAAGGTGTTGATATTATTATGGTTAATCCCAATTCGCCCGACGCCCTGAATGGTGTCATCAGCGAAGCTCAGGATGAAGGAATCTTAGTTATTGCCTATGATGCCACCGTCACTGCCCCTAATGTTCTTAATGTAACCCTGGACCATTATGCCTGGAATACTAAAAATGCTGAATACATTTGTTCAACACTACAAAAAGGCAATGCTATCCAAATTTACGGCTTGGATGGTCATCCAGCAAACAACGATCGAATTCGAGCAACCGATGATGTTTTGAAAAAATACCCGGACATTAAATTAATTGCCAATACTACTGGTGGTTGGGATCAAACCAAAGCTAAAGAAGTAGCAACCCAGATTATCGGCTCCGGGCAGCAAATCGATGCAGTTTTTACCCAAGATGGTATGGCCTTTGGTGTTCTATCGGCGTTCCTTGATGCCAATAAACTTCCCAAAGTCATGTTCGGTGATCCAGGAACCGCTTTCTTTAAAGAATGGAAGAAATTAAGAGATCAGGGTGCCGATTTTAAAGCTTGTGCTCAACCTAATCCTCCAGGAATCGGCGGGACGGCTTTCCGCATGGCATTACAGCTCTATAATGGAAAGAACTTTAAACCAGGAATATTAGTTGACAATACCTATTTCTACAAAGTTGGAATGTTTATTACTGATGAGAATTTCGACGAAGGTTGGGAGCTTCTAAAAGACCAACCCGATGATTTCTTGTTAAGTGAAATTATGTCAGAAGAAAAGGTTGCCGAGCTTTTTGAGTAGAGGAAATATTTTTCAAAATTAATTTATCAATTGATAGGGGAGGTCAGTATTATTGACCTCCCTCTTTTTGGATGAAACAAAAAGAAAATTATTTTTATCTTTTTATGAGGTGAGTGATGGCTGTGTTAATCCTGGAAGCCAAAGGTATTAAAAAGAGATTTGGAGGAGTTGTTGCTCTTTCCAATGGAAATTTACGCTGTTACCAGGGGCGAATAACTGGTCTTTTAGGAGCGAATGGTTCAGGAAAAAGTACTATTTCCAAGATTATTACCGGTGTTTATTCTGCCGATGAAGGAGAAATAATTTATAATGGTAAGCCGATGAAATACCGCAATCCCAGTGAAGCCAGGAAAGATGGAATCGCAATGGTATTCCAAAATCTAAGCTTAGTACCGGATTTGACCGTGTGGCAAAACATCGTGCTGGGCGCTGAACAAAAAAATGGAATTTTTTTAGACAATATCCATGCCAAAGAACTCTCAGAAAGAATTTTAAACCAACTGCTCCCCGACTTGGATATCAACAAAAAAATAAATGAATTGAACCCGGGAGAAATGCAAATCGTTGAAATAGCCAAGGCAATTTCTGAAAACCCTCAGCTTCTCATTCTTGACGAGCCAACCGCGGCGTTAGAACAAGCACAAGTGAAAAGCCTCTTTATATCTATGAAAAGTTTGGCACAGAAGGGAGTAGCAATGATCTTTACTTCCCATCGGCTCTGGGAAGTTATGGAAATATGTGATGATGTAACCATTTTTAGAAATGGAGAAAACGTAGCCAACATCGATTTTACCAACGACGGACGAGATCCTGAAAAAATTGTGAGCTATATTACTGGTGAAACCCAAAAAGTAACCTTTGAAGAAAAATTAAGTTTGAATACCGATGAAGTCATCCTTCGAATAAATAATTTAAATTTTGGAAAAATTTTAAAAGACATCTCTTTTGAGTTGAGAAAGGGAGAAATCTTGGGAATCGGAGGACTGGCTGGTCAGGGACAGAACGAATTGATGTTGGCATTAGCGGGGAGTTTTCCTGGTCTACGTTGTGATGCAACTATTATGGACAATAAAATCCGATTGAATAAACCGGCAAATGCAATAAAAAATGGAATTTTATTGGTTCCCGGCGATAAGCATTTAGAAGGTTTATTTTTAAAACATTCAGTGTTAAATAATATGATTTTCCCGAAAATGGGAAATCAAAACCACCCACTCTTTGTTCCTTTCAAAAAATATCGAAATGAATGTGATCAGGTTATTGATGTCCTGTCCATCAAAACTTCCAATATTGATATGCCGGTTGAAACCCTATCCGGTGGAAACCAGCAAAAAGTTGTAGTCGGGAAATGGCTATCATTTGATACCAATGTTCTCTTACTAGCCGATCCAGCTAAAGGAGTAGATGTAGGAGCAAAAAGAGATCTCTATCAATTTATCGTTAACCAGGTTCGCGATAAAAAGATGAGTGTTATATTATATGCGAGTGATAATGAAGAACTAATTCAATATTGCGATAGAATATTAATCATGTACGAAGGCCAGATTGTAGCAACGCTTGAGAGAGATGAGATTACTGATGAAGCCATTATCGCTTGCTCAATGAGGATAAAATAAAAGATAGGGCGTGAAGAAGGGAATGAGTAAAATAATTAAAGCCGAGCAAGGAACTTCCTTCATCAAAGGTATATTTAAGCCTGAATACTCCAATTTACTGATTCTCATTGTGATGCTTACTCTGACCGCTGTACTGCAAAAGAATTTTTTTGAAATCAAGGCCATAGTTCGAAATATCAACGCTTTTATGCCATTAATACTTCTTACCATGGGTGGGGCTGTCGTTATTATTTCTGGCGGTTTAGACCTCTCAGCAGGTTCAGCACTTTCACTCTTTACCTGTGTTTTAACAACTGTTATGAAGAAAAACGATCCAGTAACCGGAATTTATGCTTTGCTTATTACATTTGGAGTGGCAATTTTCGTTGGAGTAATCAATGGTATAGGGATAGGATATTTAAGAATCCCTCCGGTGATTGTTACCTTCGCCACATCTTATATGTGGTTGGGAATTGCTTTATTCTTGCGACCTACTCCCGGTGGGGAATCGGTTGATTGGTTTAAGGGCTTTTATAATTTCAATGCCGTACAAGGAGCACCAGAAATTTTAAAAAAATTTGGTAGTTATATACCACCAGCTTTAATCCTCATTATAATAGCCTGTTTTCTTTGGTTCATTATCAGCAAAACCAAAACTGGACGATATATTTACGCAGTGGGAAGTAATAATGACAGTGCGTATGCCAGTGGAATTAATACTGCAAAAATCCAGTTGATGGCTTGCATTATTAATTCAATTTTTATCTTCTTAGCAGCTTTATTTTTTGTAGGCCAAAATCAATCAGGAGACGCCCGGATGGGAGACCCCTTGACCTTGAGAGCTATTGCCTCAGCTGTGGTTGGTGGAATTGCATTAACCGGTGGTCGTGGAAGCGTCTATTTTGCCTTAGTAGGAGCTTTGATTATGAGCTTTGTTAATAAGATTATCTTTTTTGCGAATATTCCCAATGCTTACCAAACCTTGGTATCTGGTTTAATCGTTATCATCGCCATTGCCGGACCAATAGCTTATACCCTGTATAACAGAGAAAGAGCTTGAGGAGAAGAGAAGAAATGGGAGTTGAACTAAATCGACCGAAGTCAATAACTCAGATAATTTTTGAAAAGTATAAAAAAGTGGTGGTCGCTTTTATCTTAATCATCCTTCTCTTTGTTTTGGGTGAAATTATTTTATCCAATTTTTTAAGAGTGGATCAGGTTCTGTTGACCTTAAAACTCGCCTCGTTTACTGCCTTCTTTGCGCTTTGCCAAATGATTGTTATTTCTGCCGGGGGTGGCGGTCTTGATTTGTCAGTGGGGTACATGGCCACCATGACAGCAGTATTCACTGCCAGCATCATGGATGGTCAAAATGGAAATCTCTGGATAGCGGTTATTGTTGCTTTAGCCTTTGGAGTTGCCGTTGGCCTTTCCAATGGATTGTTAACCGCTTATTTAAAGCTTCCACCCTTAGTTGTCACCATGGCTATGGCTAATATCCTTCAAGGGATTATTAATGTATATACCGCTGGAAGAAATATTACCGGTAAACCATCACCAGTTTTGACCATTATTGCTGCGAAATCCACCGGTAGTTTTCCGAATGTGGTATTTATTTTAATAGTTCTCACCATTTTAGTCATGATTGTATTAAATAAAACCAAATTAGGTATGATTCTTTTCGGTGTTGGTTCAAATGAAAGAACTGCCTACTTAAGCGGTTTTAATGTCAAATTGGTGAGATGTATTGCTTTTACTATTAGTGGAGTTTTAGCCAGTCTGATAGGGTTGTTATTGATTGGAAATATGGGTATTGCCTTCAAAGATATGGGTTCGAATTATGTTATGCCCAGCATTGCTGCTGCAGTGGTTGGTGGTGTTTCTTTATCTGGCGGCGATGGGAATTATTTTGGTGTTATTTTGGGAGCTATCTTTTTGCAAACCCTTACCAACCTCTTGATCGCTATGGGGTGGGGAGATGCTGGGAAGTGGTTAGGATTTGGAATCGTCCTCTTTGCCTTGCTGATTGTGTATGTAAGTAATCGAAGAACCCGGTAAAGAAAAATCACTCATCACTATTACGATATTTACAGTATAGACCCTCATGCTGCATGGTAGCACCAAATAACAATGAAAATATTTATATGCCGATCAATTTCCCCCTTTAGCAAAGGGGGTTAGGGGGATTTGAGTTTTTAATGTTCCGTCATTGTGAGGAGGCCAACCGTTTTTTGGTTGAACGACGTGGCAATCTCTGCCACCCAGTTTGTCATTCTGAGGAGTCCAGTGTCTTCTACCTGACGACGTGAGAATCTCATCCTTTTAATTCTTTTTACAAAATTAAAATATAAAAGATGAGATCCTCACGGCTTCAAAGTACAAAGCCTCAGGATGACGGATTTTTTAAACATTGTTATATTTTCAGGATAGAATAATAATTTTAGGTTTTTAAAAATGACAAAGATTTGAAACTTCAATTGATAAATAGACGTAAACCTATAATACTGTTCTATAAGGAATAAAATAATTTCTTATATAATAGTAAATGTTGTAACTAAAGAAATAAATAAGGTTTAAAGGAATAATATTAGTAAAAAAGGGTTTAAATATAAATGAAGGTTATTGCAGAAAATCGAAAAGCACGGCATCTTTATCAAATTATTGATACCTTAGAAGCTGGCATCGAACTTAAAGGAACTGAAGTTAAATCTCTTAGAAATCATTTAGTCAATATGACCGATGCTTTTTGCCGAGGAAAAGATGGAGAGTTGTGGTTAATGAATCTCCACATTTCTCCATATGTATTTGGGAATTTATATAACCACGATCCATTACGAAGTCGAAGATTATTATTACATAAAAAAGAAGCTGTTCGTTGGTCATCATTATCCGAACAGAAGGGTTTGACAATCGTTCCACTTCGTTTATACTTTAATGATAGAGGAAGAGCAAAAGTCGAAATTGCTTTGGTCAAACCAAAGAAACTGTACGATCGACGCCAAGAGATTCAAGACCGAGAACAGGAAAGAGAACTACATAGAGTTCAAAAGTATAGGGAATGAATCCGATATGGGGGCGAAATGGTTTCGACGGGATTCGGATGGGTTCAATAAGGCGAGTCGAGGTCTCCACCGGGGCTCGTAAAAAGGTGGAAACGATTAAACGCCAACGATAATTTGGCATACGCTGCCTAATTAGGCAGCACATCTCTCAGCCCACTGTTCGCTAAGCTGAAGAGGTGACGATCTGCGAACTGGTTTCCGGAATTGCCTGGGTACCGGAAATAAGAAAGACCTAGGATAGTGGGTTATCAGGTCCCCGCCTCAAGGATCGATAACCGGCGATAACTCAAAATTGAGGATACACTCGTAGGCTTATTGGATTCATGAATTTCGGACGCGGGTTCAACTCCCGCCGCCTCCACCAGTTTAATAGCAGAATTATAGCGTAGAGAGAAATTCTCTACGCTATTTTCTTTTTAAAAGGATGTTTCAATGAAAAGAAAAGATAGATCCCCATACTACTTTCATTGCACCAAATGATGATGTAAATACTTTTCTCAAACCATCATGACTAAGAGCGCAGCAACGTGGCTGTCTCTCCCACTCCGTCATTCTGAGGAGCGTATTGTGCGACGTGAGAATCTCATCCTTTATGAATATTCCGTTCTTATTATTTCAGGATAACTATTATAAAACTAAAGGCACCCTCACCGCCGCAAGCGCCACCTGTACGAGGAGGGGAATTAAATGGTGTTATCTCAATATAATTAGGGCAGACACACAGGTCTGCCCCTACAAATATAAAAATATTGGAATATTTGGAAACAATAAAAATTTGATATATTAAAATGTAGGGGCGAACCTAGGTGTTCGCCCAAAGTCTTTTTAAAGCTTAATAATTAAGATCGAGTACCAAAAAACTCTCTTATTTCTCTTAATTTCCCTTTATGCGTAAACTGGATAAATCCGACCACCTTTTCCATTTCATGTTGACCAGTTGTTTGTGATTTTCTCATCCAGTGATTATTTATTTTAAGAGATAGTCGACATTACCGGAATCTGTACTTTATACAAAAGGAAAAGAAACAATCAAGATTAAACTTAAGAGATTACCATATCGCATAGGACGTTCCTTGCAATGACGGTTTTAAGTTCCTTCTTCCTAGATGAGAGAAGGTTGGGATGAAGGTGAAAACTTTGATTCAGATCTAATTTTGGTGTTTTAGAATTAAGATGAGAAGAAAATATCAATGTTTCTCTCTAAAATTAATCCTATCCCGCCAGGATAGAGGAAAATAAGCAAGAGAAGTCTCTCACAAGAAGGAGATAAGGAGAGAGTAGGGTTTCTTCAATAATATAAAAAAATATAAATCAACTCTTGCAAAATTTTCTAAAAGTTGTATAATTCTAACGTACGTTATATAAAAAGGAATGAAAACAAGTGGTTGAAAATGACCTCAAAACCAAAATAAAAGAAGTGGCAGTTAATCATTTTAATCGTGATGGCTATTATGGAGCGACCATCCGTAACATTACCCGCGATGTGAATTGCTCATTACCAATGGTTTATTACTATTATCAAAGTAAAAAAGACTTATTCCATGAAATTATAAAAAAAGATTATTTTGATCTATTAAAGAGACAAGCAGAAATGATTAATGAAAAAACTATCCTCGATTTTTATACCGAGTTTGTTTTTAAAATAAATTTTCTGAGTGACTACGAAAAAAAAGTTTATCGTTTGGGTGTCAAAGTGTATCTTTCTTTTGATGGAGATGAAGAGCTGATGGAAATGATGGATAAATGGGAGGAATCAATTATACCTCGTCATTACCAAATTGTCAGCCCATATTTAAAAGATATCCAAGAAGAAGGAAAAAAATTGGTTATCGTTCGGACATTGGTGCATCTGTTGGAAAATTTAATCGAACAAATCGTGGTTAAAAACCGCTTCCTTTCGAAAAATGAAATTCGTGAGGAATTGTCTTTAATTATTGGAAATATTTAAAAAACTAACCTTAATATATAACGAACGTTAAAATAAATAAACAGGAAAGGATATGATAAAAAATGGAAATGGGAAAAAAACTATCAATAATGCAAAAAACTTATGCAGCTTCAATTGCCGAGAATGTTAATATATACCAGAAATTAGAATTATTGGATTCCGTTGTTGAGAGGAAGAAACAGCGTCAAGAACAAACTGCTCATCTGATGAATCAACAATTAGGAATTGAATGTCTGGAAGAGGTTTTTAACAAAATGGTTGAAGTTTTTGGCTGTGCCAATTGGAGTGTCGAAAAAGCTGAAAATGGTTATACTGCAAAGGCAACGGCATGTATGCTGGCAGCTTTATCAAAAAAAATGGGAGGAGCAAATCCTTGCCATGGATGGTGTTTAAATCCAATGATTGCTATGATAACTGCAGTTTCTCAAGGTGAAGTCAACGATCAAAATATTTTAATAAAAAGCACTCTCATGGAGGGGGATAACTGTCAAATCCAAATCCAAATAAAAAAAATTGAATGTATGAGAGATTATTAATTGGAATAACCCTTTGAGGAAAATTTTAAATCAGCTTGGTTTTGGTATTCCGAGGGGGATTCTATGTTATAATACTTCATCATGAAAAAACGACTTGTGGATGTATTTTACGACTATCAGCCACTCTATATATTTCTTATCATTGGGAATATAATCAGTGCTATTTATGGGTACTATTTTTACTGGGAACAATTTTTTGCTACACCCTGGTATAAATGGATCTTTGTTCCCGATTGTCCACTGTATGATACTCTTTTTATTTTTGCTTTTATTCTTATTAAACACAAAAAATCCAATGATTTTCTAAATTTACTGGTCATCACCAATACAGTAAAATACGGCTTTTGGACGATTTTAACTATACCACTTTTTTCCGAAATGTTTCTTCCAGCTGGTGTTCAAACCGTGGTTCCTTTATTTGGAAACCTGACCTTAACTTTCCAGTTGAGTTCATTAAACTGGTTGTTAGTCTTTTTACATGCCATTATGGCTTTGCAATCCTTATTGATTTATCCGTTTGTTAAAAAATGGCAGCTCGGAACCATATTCATCATTATAGGTTGGTTATTCGTTAATGATTATTTTGATTACTGGTTGAATACTTATCCAACCGCCCAGTTAAACTATATGATTCATGACCCTCGCATTAACATCATCATTGCTCAAAACATTATTGTGAATGTTTTCTTTTTAACTTTATTCTTAATAAAATGGAGACAACAATGGGTTCGCGGCGAACTGAAGTCCGTTTAAAAGTCGATAAAAACAACAGTCTTTATTATTGGTATAAAGTGAAGAATCCTTTTCTGGTTATTCTCAATACCTTGGTCATATTTATTTTTGGATTTTCGCCTTCATTACGCCTAAAAACCTTTTTATATCGAGCATTAGGAGCCAAAATTCATAAAAGTGCCAGCTTAGCCTTGGCGGTAATTCTCGATTGTTTTTTTCCAGAATTGATAGAAATTGGAGAAAACAGTATTTTAGGCTTTCGAACCACCATTTTGACCCATGAATTTCTTATCAAAGAGTTTCGTACTGGGAAAGTAAAAATCGGAAAAAATGTCATGATTGGAGCTTGTTCATTAGTATTAGCCGGTGTTGAAATAGGAGACAATACAACGGTTGCTGCTTTTTCACTGGTTAATAAAGATCTACCATCAAATGTCATAGCTGCCGGCGTTCCAGCTCGAATTGTTCGAATGAAAAATCAATCAGATGATACGCTTTGATGTCAAGCATTCTTCATTTTAAAATTTTGAAACATTTTCCCCAACTTTCTCATTGTTTAACCACTCGACATTATGAAGGGGATATCACTACCGCCCGGGGACAAGAATATTTCCTCAAAAGTTATCAATTCGATCAATCCAATTTCATCCTCCCCAAACAAGTTCATGGTTCTGAGATTCAAGTCATTGAAGATAAAGGTTTATTGTTAAGCAATAAGCAATTTGCAGCGGATGCGGTAATAACCAAACGAAAGAATATCTGGATAGGAGTATTAGTTGCTGACTGTTTTCCGATACTTATATTTGAACCATCGGTGAATGTGATTGCAGTAATTCATGCCGGCTGGAGAGGGATCGAACAGAATATTCATTTAAAAACCCTGAAATATCTCTTGGAAATCATGAATTGCTCGATTCAGCATCTTTTAATTGGTATAGGACCAGGAATTGGAGCTTGCTGTTTTGAAGTCGGGAAAGAAGTGAGCGATAAATTCGTAAAGAGATCTACAATTGCTGCTCAATTTGTTCAACCAGTTTCCGAACAGAAAGCTTTGGTTGATCTGAGAGGATTAATAACGTCTGATTTCATGATGGCCGATATTCCTCTTGAAAATATTGAGAACATGAATTATTGTACTTCTTGCTGTTCCGATTTGTTTTATTCTTATCGCAATGAAGGAAAAAACACTGGGAGAATGTTGTTAGCAGCTCGGTTAAATGAATCATCACAAGATGATAAATAAAAATTCAATTTGATTAGGCATAAAATATGCTCATCTTTATCTGCTTCCTTGGTTAGAGAAAGTGGGAATGAGAGGAAAAAAGAATTACTCTTACCAGGGGTGAGTGAAGAAGCGGAAGACGGTTTCTTTGAGATTAAAATGTTGTTATGGTAAGATGAGGTGATAGAATGGAAAAAGAATATTTGGCTAAACATCTCATGATTGAGATAATAAATTCATCATATTTAAATGACGCTGAACTCATGGAAGATTTTTTAACCAACACTGCCCACCTTTTTGGAAGTGAGATATTAGTTTTGAAAGTTCATCAATTCCATCCACATGGTCTCAGCGCTCTTATGATAATGCCCGAATCTCATATAGCAGTTCATACCTGGCCGGAATACCAATTCGCATCCATGGACATTTTTCTAAAAGCCAGCAGTGAACCCAGTCAAAGTTTACCCTTAATAAAAAAATATTTTCATCCCGAAGATGTTAAAATCGTTGAAATAGAAAGGGGGATTAATTAGGAAATGGCTCTATGGTATTATGAAGACTATATTCCTCATTATCGTTTGGGCTTGGAAATTAAAGAAACCCTCTTTTTGGGAAATTCGCCCTACCAGAAAATTCAAGTCATTGATTCCTATCTTTACGGAAAAGTCTTGTTATTAGATGATATTGTTCAAACCACCGAAAAAGATGAATTTATGTATCATGAAATGTTGATCCATCCGGCTTTGCTTACCCACCCTCAACCGGAAAAAATACTCATTGTAGGCGGAGGAGATGGTGGCGCATCAAGAGAAGTCTTAAAACATCCAGTTAAAAAAGTAAAATTGGTGGATATCGATGCTGCTGTTATTGAAGTAAGCCGTAAATACCTCCCGAAATTAGGAAACTGGAATGACCGAAGGTTAGAGGTGTTGGTAGAAGATGCTGTAAAGTATTTAGCTTTGTCAGATGAAATATACGATGTTATTGTTATGGATTCCACTGATCCCTTGCCTTCTGGTACCGCTGAACCGCTCTTTTCAAAAGATTTTTTCCAGAGTGCTTACGACCACCTTTCTGATAATGGTGTATTAGTTTCCCAAATAGAACCACCTTTTTTCCAACCGGAAAGAGAGCAGAGACATTGGGAAAGTTTAAAAATGTTCCCTCTGGTGAAGATATATTGGGGGTTGGTTCCAACCTATCCCGGTGGCATATGGACCTATATGATTGCATCAAAAGGAAGGGATCCTGAAACTAGCTTTAAAAAACTTCTATTTTCCACTCGTTATTATACTCCAGAAATTCATCGGGCAGCTTTTGTTCTTCCGCCTTTTATGCAAGAAAGGTTGTCTAAAAAGCTATAACGCATGTCGAGCTTTATACTGGTTGGGCAAGGACACGAAGTGGCATGAGGTTTAAGTTTGAAAAACCACGAGCTTGATTTGTGTTGCGTCCAGTCTTCATTGTATGTAGCGACCTGCCATGGCATGTCGAATCTTTGGTTTTCATTGTCATCTGGTGCCACACAAGTGGCATGAAGGTCTATCCTGAAAATCCACGGGCATGATAAATCAAGCCCCCTACAAAAGATTAAAAAATTGTAGGGGCACAATGCATTGTGCCCATTCTTTAATTAGTATA
>MWBQ01000206.1 GCA_002069605.1 Candidatus Atribacteria bacterium ADurb.Bin276 | reverse complement strand
ACATTGCTCTCCTCCTCAAAACTTGGTAATCTTCATTCATAACTCAAATCAAGTACAAGAATGAAGCGTAAAAATTTAATTTTTTCTTTCTCTTAACACTTAATAAACCTTATACCATCACCAACTAATTACTCTAAATCCTTTTCTCTTTATCCTATTCATCACCTCCAATTATTCTTTTTTATATTTCATAAATCTGCTTAAAAAAACACCATAAAAAATATTTCCTTCTAATGATTCTCATTCTACCCTTTTATTATTATTATTATTTATGAAAATTATTTTTGATACATTTTATTATCTTAAGGAATTCAAAAATAACCTATTATATTTAATACTATTTTTAATTTTGTCATTTTTTGTTATGTATTCTGTAGGGCATCTAAACGGGTTTTGTATTGATTTTCTGTTTTAAAATTTAAGTATATTTCGGCTACAATTCATATATAATAATTATTATATATTCAATTATATTTTTAATAAATTATATGGGTTTTATAAATACTAGACCGAAAATTGATAGGACGTTATGTTATGTTTTATAGAAGGATGGAATTGATGGTTTTTGAAAAAAACAGAAAAGTACGGTTTTATAAAAATCTTTTCCATAGCTTAATAAATTAATTATAATTTTAAAATAAGAAAATTTTTCTTAACAGTAACCCTTTGTTTTTTTCTCCTTTATAAAGAAGATTAGCTTAATTTATTATCTTTATTTTAATCTTTCATTTTAGAATATTGTTTTCTGATTGTTTCGTTAACTAGTAGCTAGAAAATTATTTGTAATTAAAACAGCAAAAACCTAAGACATCTATGAAGCGAAAGGATTATAACTAAAATTTCCTTTCCAAGATAATTTGTAAAGCTATTAAAAAATTCAAACTACTTCCACTAAATCTTTTATCAGCTGATAACGTTATTTTTTGAATCCTTTTTTTCTTCCTAGGAACATCCTCCAACCTTACAAGACTGCCCAGTTTTAAGTAAAAACCAACTTTACAAGAAGGTAATTATTTATTTCTCGAAGATAATAAAATAACTAATTCCAATATCTGCATGCTTAAACTGCTAATAGACACCAAGGTCATCGTTTAAGCTATTATTTTATTGTAGAACCTCCGCTTTGTTCCTTTCACTTGTAAAGTATTCGGCAATAAATTGTTCCTTGAATATTCGCTGCATTGGCTTCTTCAATATCAATATGAAAAGCCAGCTTGCATTTATTCGATACTCGAATGATTACATCTTTAAAAATTACCCCATTTTCTCCTTCGGTTTCCACTTTTACCCTTTGATTATTTTTTACTTGATATTTTTCCGCATCTTCAGGTGTCATATGAATATGGCGAGCAGCCCGGATGGCTCCTTCAGGAAGATTTATTGCTCCCTTTGGACCCACCATAGTTATAGGTTGTGAACCGGTTACATCCCCCGATAAACGGGTCGGAAGACTTAATCCCAAAATAAAACTATCGGTCACCGTTAATTCAGCTTGATTATAAGCTCTCACTGGACCGACAATCCTGACACCTTCAATAACTCTCATTTTAGAACTCACTAAGGTCACCTTTTCATCACTGGCAAACTCACCTGGTTGGGATATATCTCGAACCTTTGTTAGCTGATAATTCTGGCCAAATAAAGCATCTAAGGCTTCTCGAGTTAGGTGCACATGACGATTGGAGACCTCGACCGGGATGTTAAAGTCTTGATCCAAAGTCAACCCAGCGTCCGCCAAATACTTATAAACCGTTTCGGTTATAATTTCTGTTAATATTTGGTTTTTTTCTCGATTTTTTTCATCCATAGAATTTTCAAAATCCTTTAACCATTAACAATTTTTACACCAGAACTTGTTCCCAGTCGAGTTGCTCCAGCTGCAATCATGGCTTTGGCTTCTTCAAAATTATGAATTCCACCAGCTGCTTTGATTCCCATTTTGGGTCCTACTGTTCTTCTCATGAGAGCTACATCGTGAACTGTTGCACCTCCACCTGCAAAACCAGTAGAGGTTTTAACAAAATTATATCCAATTTTTTTGGCTAATTGACAGGCAATAACTTTTTCATCATCAGTTAAAAGAAAGGTTTCAATAATAGCTTTGGAAATTGTTGTTTGACGACAAGCCCTCTTGATTGACCGGAGGTCATCTTCCACCATTTTTATATTTCCTGATTTCATGGCACCAATATTAATCACCATATCAATTTCATGGGCTCCATCTTCAATGGCCTGCCTCGTTTCATAGGCTTTACTTTTTGGGTCATTCGCCCCTAATGGAAATCCCACAACAGTACACACTTTAACACCAGTTCCGCGGAGTTTTTTTGCACAGTAACTCACCCAAAAAGGTTGAATACAAACCGAACAAAAATGATACTGGATAGCCTCCTGACAAAGTTGATCAATCTGGCTTTGTTTGGCATCTGGCTTTAAAAGAGTATGATCAATAAAAGGAGCCAGATCCATCGGAGAATTGATTATTATTCCACTCTCGCATTCAGAGATGGTTCCCTTGCCTTTAACACCAGTTGTTTCTTTCGTATGAGTTATCTCATTGAACCTTTTAATGACTTCTTGAGTTATTTTCGTGATCAGCTCTTCCTGGTTCATAACGAACTCCTTAAATTGAGTTTTATTAATTTATAAATACTTTTTTTCAACTTCCATCATTTTGTTAATCCGTTTCCAATGCCTTCCACCAGCAAATCTGGTTTCCAACCAAACTTTTACCATTTCATAAATTTGTTCAATAGGATGGAGTGGGCCACCTAACGTAAGTAGATTTGCATCATTGTGCTCACGGCTATTAACGATAGTTTTTAAGTCGTAACATAGTGCCGCTCGAATCCCCCTTACCTTGTTACAAACCATGGATGAACCAATTCCAGCTCCATCAATCATAATCCCTCTTTCACAATCACCACTTTTCACTTTTAAAGCTACTTTGAGAGCAAAATCAGGATAGTCAACACTTTCAGTATTGTAAGTCCCAACATCGGTCACTCGATAACCCAACTCTTTTAAAAAAACTTTCAGTTTTTCTTTGGCTTCAAATCCTCCATGATCGGACCCAACTGCAACTCGTAAAACTTTTTCCTTGGTATTTAGAGGGAGAGCATCTGGTTGATTGGTAACGGTAGAAGAATATAAACCATTAACTATATTGTTCAAGATACGAATAGAGTTTTCCGAATCTTTTTTCATTATTTCTCTCCTCTTTGGGTGGTTTGTATTTCATCAACTATACCCACGATAATTGAACGAATTGGAGCAGTGGTATTTTCAAGAACTGTCCGCGCTGAATTCCCCTCATCCATTACCAATACTATATCTCCCACTCCAGCTTGAACCGTATCAAGCACTAAAAAACTTTTCCCTTTTGGTTTCTCCTCAATATCAATCGGTTTAACTAACAATAATTTAAAACCTTTAAAGATATCTAATTTCATTGTTGAAACGACTTGTCCAATTACTTTCGCTAAAATCATTTTATATCTTCCTCAGTATATAAAGTATCAATAATTCCCATGACTGTTAAATCGGAGGGATTAAACCAATTGGTTAAACCCAGAGCGGCTTCTCTTCCTCCTTCATAAAAAACTATATCATTCAAACCTGCCTGAACTGCATCACAGGCAACAACTGGAGTTCCTTCTTCCTTTAGAGTTTCGTTCAGCGGTTGAATTAACAATAACTTAATTCCATTTAATGAATCCACTTTTTGGTTACAAACCACTGTTCCAATTACTTTTCCTATCTTCATATTACTCCCTCTGACTTCCGATTAAACAATTCGGAAATAATCAACTAAAGTACACCGACGCTCCCGAGTAAAGGTTCGCGCCCGGGTGAGACCTTCGCCGGTTGGGCTGGCGATTGTAAATGAAGTAAAACCTGCGCCCTCAAAACCCAGTCCACAATAACTTGGTCCATTTTTAATAAAAATCGAACAATTCATAAGCTTTGCCATAGCACTGAGATGCGCAATATTTTTTGAATGCATAATGGCAGTATGACGAAAACCATGTTCACATTGAACTGAAAAATGAATTGCCTCCTCGACGCTATTAAAACGAGCTAATGGCATAACTGGCATAAGTTGCTCAGTCCACACCAATGGGTGGTTGGAATCAACTTCGCATAGCAACAATCGAATCTCATCAGGAAGATTTAAACCTATTTCTTTAGCAATGAGATTGGCATTCTTCCCAACATATTTTTTGTTGGGAAATCCTTCTTGACCTGGACCACCAGGTTTCTCAATAATGAGTGGTGTAAGTTTGTCAATCTGACTTTTGTTCAGCTCATAAGCTCCGTTCTTCTTCATTTCTTCTTTTAAACGATCAGCAATGCTTGAAACTGCTAGGATTTCTTTTTCACAAATACAAATAATGTTGTTATCAAATCCAGCACCCCTTACAATATCACGACCGGCTTTAGGAATATCGGCAGTTTCATCAACAACACAGGGAGGATTCCCAGGACCGGCAGCAATAACTTTCTTTCCACTATTCATGGCTACCCTTACTACTCCAGGTCCTCCGGTTACAACCAATAAACGGATTTTGGGATGTTTCATCATGGTCTGCGCTGTCTCAAGGGTAGGGTTTTGAAGAGCTGTTATGACATTTTCCGGACCACCGGCATCCACAATAGCCTGATTTATGAGTGAGACTGCCGTGCAAGAACATTTTTTTGCATTGGGATGAGGATGAAAAACCACCGTATTTCCGCCGGCTATCATGCTTATTGTATTATTAATGACCGAAGTAGTGGGATTTGTCGAAGGAATAATAGCTCCAATTACTCCATAAGGAGCTCTTTCTACCAAAGTCATCCCGTGGTCATCGGTATAAGCAATGGGTTCAAGGTCCTCAACTCCAGGAGTTTTAAGAGCAACTAATTTATGTTTTTCAATTTTATCTTCCACCCGTCCAAATCCAGTTTCCTCAACAGCCATTTTAGATAAATAATCCTGATTGGATATTATTATCTTTCTTATCTGTCGAATCATCTCTTTACGATGGTCAAGAGTGAGTTGATGTAATTGATAGAAGGCTTTCTCTGCTGCATCTATGGCTGATTCAATAGAAGAAAACAATCCCTTGTTTCCCTGTTGGACTTCAGGTTCTTGTTGAACGATTTCCTGGTTATTCTGTATTTGCTTAAGTATTCTTTCAACGATCACCTTAACTTCAGTTTCGCTAATATCCATTGATGACCACCTATAGATTTTTTAATTTTTTAAAATTTCGAAAAATTTATCACTGTTCTTTCACTTTTTGCACACTCTCAGCTATCTGAACCAGAGAACTGAAACTATCAATTTTTAAACTTGCTCCCCCTATTAAGCCTCCGTCAACGTCTTTTTGTCTAAGAATCTCTTGAGCGTTTTTGGGAGACATGCTCCCTCCGTACAAAATTCGAATGTTAAAAGCAATTTCATTCGAAGAAGTAAATTCTTTTATGACACCACGTAGGTAAGCATGCACTTCTTGAACTTGTTCTTTGTTTGCACTTTTTCCTGTTCCAATAGCCCAAACCGGTTCATAAGCAACGACAATCGAAGATAACTTCTCATTATCAATACCCTGCAAACCAAAAAGGATTTGCTGGTTAAGAACCAAAAAGGCTCTCCCTTGATTTCTCTCCTCCCATGTTTCCCCAACACAAAAAATTGGTATAAGATGATTTTTTAAAGCAGCAGACACTTTTTTGTTTATAATTTCATCAGTTTCACCAAAATATTGTCTTCGTTCAGAATGTCCAATAATGACATAAGCACAACCAGCATCTAAAAGCATTCCTGGAGATATTTCTCCGGTATAAGCACCAGATTCTTCAAAAAAAACATCCTGAGCTCCTAATTGAATTTGAGTATTTTGAATCTCACTTTTTACTATTTCTAAAGCTGTAAATGGTGGAGCGATCATAATATCTACAAACGTAAAAAATCTGGTTTGTTCAACAATTCCTCTTGTGAGCTCTAAGGCTTCCTGGCGATACATATTCATTTTCCAGTTGGCTGCAATCAGTAATTTACGCAAAATAAACCACCTTTATAATTAAAAAATAAAATAATTCCGAATACCAGGATCGGGGTTGGGAATAATGACTTCTTTACAAAGAAGACCCTTCCCACTAATAACTTCTACTGCAGCATGAACAGCTGCTTCAACTTCATGGATGTTACCAATTATTTTTATGTAAGACTTGCCTCCCATGCCGGTTGCCAAACGAACTTCACTTACTAAAACACTAGCGGTTTTAGCTGCAACATCGGCCGCACTAATACTGGCTACCACGGAAAAAGATTCAATTACAGCTACAGCATCCCAGATTTCACATTCAACCGCTCCGGTTATTGCTGGAATTACCTGGGTATGGAGATTTGGAATAAAAAGCTCATCAACAACATATCCCCCTCCTATCTCCTTCCCTCGAGATAAAGCCGCATCAACGGCTGCAACCTCTCCACTCACAATAACAACAAACTTTCCTGGGCAAATGGTTTTGGCGTCAATAATTCGGATCGGCGCAGCTTTTACCATTCCATCTAATGCTTGTAATCCCACGGCAATACTGTTGAGCTCAAGAACTCCTAAAACAATAATTCCCATAATATTCAGTTCCCTCTATCCTTTTATGATGACTCTCTCATTATTAACTAAGGTTACCCGACCAGAAATACTAGCATGAATCCTGGCTCCAAGACTTCCAGAAGGAATCTCACCAATAAGAATACCTTCTTCAACCAGGTCACCTTCGCGAACAACTGGAATTGAGGTATCACCTATATGTTGTTTCAGTAAAATTTCAACTCGTTTGGGATTGGTTTCTACAACTGATTTAATTTCTTTCCGGTCATAGAGACTAATATGAAGCCTTTCTTTAATTCTTGAAATAGGAATTTTTCTATTAATAAGATCATTCACTCTACTTTGCCGGTTTTTAATTGTTAGTTGAGGACGATAGTTTGCTTCAGTTAAGCTGGTTTTAATGGCGTGGTTAACCATTCGAGGTGAAAGATCCATTGGACATGCAAAAACTTCGCACAAACCACATTCGCTGCATAAAAACGCATTCTCTATCACTTCCGGTGGAACATCTAAACCAAAATTGATATTTCTCATAATTTTATGAGGATATAGCTCATGGCCTAAAAGATACCTTGGGCATAGTTCAGTACAATAGGTACATTGACAACAGGCTGCCTTGCTTTGCTTGACAACCCACGACATAGGCATAGTTTTCCGACGTACTAAAAAATGATCTTGGGGAAGGACAATCAAACCGGTCATGGTTTTAGTTATTGGCGAATTTAAGTCTTTTTCAATATAACCCATCATTGGACCTCCCACGATCACCGCAAGATCTTCAACTAAAACCCCACCACACTCGGAGATTACATCTCCTATCGGCATCCCCACCCGCGCTATAACCACTGAGGGTTCCCTAACCTCACCAATACAGGTTAAGGTGCGCCTGGTAACCGGTTTCCCTAAAGTAGCAAAATAAATATTCCTGAGTGTTTCTACATTGCTTACCAAACATCCCACCGTCGTTGGAAGCTGACCTTGAGCAATAACCCTCCCACTAACCATGTAAACTAAAATTTGCTCATCTCCAGCTGGATAAAAATCATCAAGCAAAGCAATAGATATGTTTTCATGATTGGTAATAATAGACTTCACTCGCTCCACGATCTGAACTTGCTTTTTTTTAAGAGCGATGATCCCTTTTTTAGCACCAGTAGCTTGCAAAACAACCTTTAAACCCTGGATAACATCATTCCCATGTTCGTTTAACATATATTTATCATTAAATAAAAGAGGCTCACATTCGGTGCCATTAGCAATAACTATTTCTACTTGATTTCCAAGCTTGACATGAGTAGGGAAACCTGCTCCTCCTGCTCCAACAACACCCATCTGCTTAATGGTTTCAATCAAATCCATTATCATATCATCCAATTTTATTTATTTTTCCGATATAGAAATTGACCGTTTCGCTCGACCAAATCAACAATCCCTATAATCACGCAATCAACCGCTTTTTGATAGGTATCCTGGGTTTGACGAGCTGAGCTTCCTTGGGATAATAGCACCATTTCATCATGTCCAGAACCAACCAAATCAATAGCAATATGGAACTCATTGAGTAAATCACCGTTGGGCTGGCAGGATTGGACCAAAAGGTACCTTTTTCCTTGTATTCCGTCATTTTTTTGGGTACTTACTACCGTTCCGAGAACCTTTCCAAAATTCATCTTTTCCTCTTTTTATTATCTAATCTGATCTTTTTGATAGACGTAAGATCCTTTTATTTCAATCGCATCCACTATTGCAACAATAGTCGCATCACTCGGTTTTCCTTCAGTGACTGCTGTCATACGCGAACTACTCCCCGCAACATAGAACACAACTTCCCCTATTCCAGCCCCAACACTATCCATAGCTACTAGGTAATCTCCGCTGCCTTGTAATGTCGTCGGATTGATTTTCTCCAAAAGCAAGAATTTGATGCCTTCAATTTTGGGTTCTTTCCTTGTAGATACAACATTTCCAATTACTTTCGCTAATATCATTTTTCAACCTTTCAAAAAACAACTTTCGAAGAGCTCTTAGCCTGACCTCTTCCCAAAGGAAGAACTTCATCAACATTGGCATGTGGACGAGGAATAATATGAACAGAGATCACTTCGCCAACCTTCTCAGAAGCCGACTGACCAGCATCAAGTGCAGCACGTACTGCAGCCACATCACCACGAATAATTGCTGTGACGTATCCTCCACCAGTTTTTTCATAGCCAACCAGTTCGACCCGAGCAGCTTTTACCATAGCATCAGATGCTTCAACCATTGCAGCAAAACCACGAGTTTCAATCATACCTAAGGCATCGGTGTAAATATCCATTCTTCTCACTTCTCCTCATCATTTTTTAAGAGATAAATAATCTTAAGTTTTTTCAGTATTATCATTTTTGTTATTTAATTAACAGTTTATGTTAACAATTTATAGCATTTTATGGAATAATTGTCAAGATATAAACTTTTGGTCTTTCTTCGTTTAAAAATATATGTTCAAAAATAACCAATAGCCATCTTATCAAAAAGTAAAGTCATTTATAGTCTTTTTTACAAATTTTAATTAGTATCCTAATAACCATTTTGAGGGCTCTCACGTCACTTCACTTCTTTATTTTAATAAATGTTTTCTTTTTTAAATGACTCGAATATGTCATGAAGTTGTCTAAAAGTGCAATTTTTCTATCACTAACTTATTTATTTCTTTCCAAAGTGACAGGTGACTATCAATCAATTTAACATAAATATCAAAAATTTCTTTATATATTTCGGTATTCTTTAAATTAGGTTCATATATTTTCTTAACTTTTACCATGTTATCTACTGCTTCTTTATAACTACTATATATACCAAGCATTAATGCGGCATTTATGGCTGCCCCTCTCGCCCCATATTCACTTCCAGAAGTAACCTCTAATGATTTTCCTGTACAATCTGAAATTATTTGAACCCATACTTCATTCTTAGCACCTCCACCGCCAAGACGAA
>MWBQ01000205.1 GCA_002069605.1 Candidatus Atribacteria bacterium ADurb.Bin276 | reverse complement strand
AGTCAACCTCGACACTTTTCAGGAAGGGGTTGGTTTCAGTCATCGCAATCACGAGAGATATAGGTATTCACACTTGAAGTTAAAAATTGGGAGGGGGATATTAGACGATACTACCGGTAAGACTCTCCATCCACCTTCTTCATCGGGTAGGGTCCATCGATAGGAAAATTAGGGAACGCATTTTTCATTGCTTCTAACAAATTCTTAAGTACAGTAGAATCTTTTGCATCCCATTCACACAATATTTTTGCCACATCCCCCTTATCATCCAGTTGAACCCAGCTGCTAACCCAGTAGGCATCTGCGCTCGAATGAGATTTCGCTACTTTGGCAACTGCTTCGGCTTGAGCCATTGGTACCGGAGTTGGCAATGCATGAATAATTAGATATTTTGCCATTTAAAATCACCTCCTTTCATGGTTTATTGAAAGATATGGACTTCAGCTCTGTGTAATTCGTTGGATTTTTTAACCAATCTATTAAGAAACATTTTTAAATTCATTAATTCGATTGGTTTGTAATTGATTGGCAGTGAGTTCTTTTAATAATTTTTCTTAAAGCAATAATAACAATAATGTTATGAGTTTTGGAGAAATAGTAGAGTAGTATGATTCTATTTTATTACAATATTTTTACATCGCAATAGCTATAACTAAAAATATACTAATATCTTCAAATCCTCGAAGAATTTAGTCTGCTGTGAGATGAATCTTATCCACCCCTATTGTATCTACGTCCATGCTCATCAAATTCAATGTAATCCTGGGGGTCTATTATAAATTTAAAGAGGATAACGAGGCATCCCCGGTTATATGCGCTCTACTCTTATAGCAAGATGTGTGGTTATTTGAGGTACATTATCTAGAAAACTAGATTTTCTCGACTCTGAAATGCCACCCTCGTTCTATTTATCTCGTTTTAATGAAACTGGCCTTGAGTTTTTACCGTTAGTCCTACACAATAATTAAAATTATATAAATCGATACCCGTATCTTCACAGACTTGGGGGGGTACCTACTCTAAGGAGGACTTTAATTATGGAAAAGTTCCATTACCTTTTTGAACCCATCTTGATCGGTGAAATTCTCGTTCCCAACCGGATTTGTCACGTTCCCACCATAACCAGTTCATCCCATATCGACGGTTCGGTGAGTGAAAAAAATATTAATCATTATTCGACAATAGCAAAAGGCGGTACTGGGTTTATCGTAGTGGGAGGAACTTCTGTTGATGAAAAAAGCTGTCGTTCAACGGGATCCAATCTGGTTGCAGATAAGGACCATTATATACCTGGGTTGGCATGGTTGGCGGAATCGATGCATCGTTACGGGGCAAAATGTGCTGTTCAGCTTCAGCATCCAGGGAGACAGGTTTCACTGTCAAAACAAGATAATATTGCCTCCAATGATTGTGAAGGCCTGATTCCCTGGTCACAAAATCAAACAATTTTTAATGCAGATGCCATTGCGATTAACAAAACAGTTCAGGCATTATCAACCGACGAAGTGATAGGTCTGGTAGGTCTTTTTTCCGAAGCAGCCTGGAGAGTAATGCAAGCCGGCTTTGATGCGGTAGAGCTCCATGTTGCGCATGGCTACCTTTTATCACAATTTTTAAGCCCTTATTTCAATAAACGAAATGACCGTTTTGGAGGAAGTTTTGAAAATCGTCTCCGCTTGCCATTAGCTATTGTGGATTCAATTCAAAAGAAATGCGGGAAAGACTTCCCAGTTCTTATTCGTTACTCGGTTGACGAATGGGTTTTAGGAGGTCGAGACCTCACTGAATCGGTTAAAATTGCGAAGGATTTTGAAAACGCTGGAGTAGCTGCACTCGATTTGAGCCAAAGTATCCAGGAAAGACCGGGAGCTGGTTTTGATCCAATGTATTATCCAGAAGGTTGGACAATATATGCTTCAGAAGCAATCAAAAAGCAGGTCAAAATACCGGTTATTAACAGTCATTCTCTTAGGAATCCAGAATACTGCGAGCAAATATTAGCTGAAGGAAAAATTGATTTAGTTGGTCTTTCTAGACAACTGCTTGCTGATCCCTATTGGCCACTCAAAGCGAAATATGGGAAAACCCGAGCCATTCGCCGGTGCATTTCCTGCCTGACTGGCTGTTGGTCGGATTCAATTTTAGCCAAAAAAGAAGTGACTTGTGCCATCAATCCTTCCTGTAATAATCAACATCTTGAAATAAAGAAAAAAACCACTGCTCCTGTCCATATTGCCGTTGTTGGTGGAGGACCAGCTGGTTTAGAAGCCGCCCGAGTTGCCCATGAACGAGGTCATTTCGTGACTCTCTTTGAAAAAAGTGGAGAACTTGGAGGAGCGATTCTTGGCTGTTGTCTGGTCAATGGAAAAGAAAAGATGAAATGGTATGCCGATTGGATCAGATACCAGATTGCTGACCTGGGGATTGAAGTTCAACTCAGAACATCACCTACCATTAAAGAGCTCAGTTCCTTTGATCTGGTTATTAATGCCACTGGAGCTCAATCCTATGTACCAGCAGTTCATGGTTTAAAAGAGGTTGTCATCCCGTTTGAGAAAGTGATGGCCTGTCCGAAGATAGCGTGTGAATTTCACCCTCAAGACCGTAAATCCCTTCCCTTGAAGGGCACCAAGATTATCCTATGGGGTGACCATTATGCTGCAGCCGATACCGCAGCTTATTTAGCATCCATTGGGAAAGAAGTGACTATCATAACCGATCAGAAAGAATTCGGCTCAAAAATTGAAGTTATTCATAAATATGTTCTTTTCAAGCGATTTCAACAAATCGATGCCGAAGCCCTAACTTCAAAACCTTATAAGTATCCGGTGAAAATATATACCAACAGCAAAATCAATGAAATAAAGGAAAACGAACTTTTTTTAGTCGATAAAAACTTTAATCAGGTGAATATACCTTATGATCATGTGGTTACTTGCTGGACCAGGCCTAATATCAACTTATATCAACAAATTAAAGCAGCCGGGATTGATGTAGTGAATATCGGTGACTCGGTTGAGCCAAGGAATTTACATGCGGCAGTTAAAGAAGGAACTACTATTGGTTTAACTATCGAGGAACATAACCTCTTTAATCCCAATGGCAATCCAATTAATGACCTCCCAATTGATGTAGTTGGTCAAATTTTAAAGTCTTAATGGTCAGACTGAATTTTCAAAATCGTTCACGAAGGAGCCTATTATACAATTTTAAGAGGAAACTCTTGGGATGAATCAGGAGTATCAAGATCGCTTTCCTCAAACCAAGTCTATAATTTTTAATACAATTCAAGAATCAAGAACTGACTCCAAAATAACACAAAGCTTGTATCCTTCTGGAGTATGCTTATCCTACCCCCGAAATTCAATTTTTGTTAGAATAGAAATATATAAGGAACCTTGTTGTATGTGTTTTAGGATCAGGTCAACCGCAGGGTTAAATCCTTGAGTATGATAAATTAAAATGTTCGTATCGAATAAATACTCATCTTTCGACATTTCTTTCCCAATTTTCTCTTAGTAAACAAGACTCGACTTCTGGTTCAATATTCTTATATATTCCAGCAGTTAAATGAACTATCTCTTGTGCTTTTTTCTTTTGGTTTATCTGATTTAATTCATCATAGATTATATGTGCCATAATCCGTCCGGGTGGCAATTTTTTATTTATATATTTTATTTGACCATTTTCGATAAGCGCTTTAGCTATTTTATAAGTCATAAATATTTCCTTAAAAAAAAATTTTATTATATCTTTAATTACAACTCAATGAAGAACACACGGCTGTCAGGTCTTGATTCTTGAATTTCGGGGGGAATTGGGATACTTAAAAAAGATGAAAAGATGGTATCTTCACGCCATTAAGTGCTGAGGGGAGAGGGCGCGAGGGAGAGAAAAGGGAGTAAGAAAGCACCAATCCGGATGACATCTAGGGCATTACACTCTCTTTTTGAAAAACCTACTCATTGGTTTAGTTAATAATTTATTTACCGAAAATACTGCTTTTGGATGCCCTTTTGATAGAAATTTAGGAAATTATGATAAAATAAATTTTATTCACAATCATCTATAGGGGGTAATAATTATGGCGTGTTTTTTAGTTCCCATGGGGGAAGCTATTGTAACAACTATAATTCAAAAAACTGTGGCAAAAAGAGAAAAAAAGAGCGACCAAGGGAAGACAGCAAAAACGGAATTGAGCTGGAGCCGAAAACTCAGCTGGTTAAATCAGCTATTATGGGGAGGAACTATCCTCTTGGCACTCGAACATGCCTGGCATGGAGAAGTGACTCTTTGGCCACCCTTTCTAACAGCCATGAAGAACCCTTCAGAAATTGTTCCAATGTTCCGTGAGATGGCGACAATCGGAGTTGGTATGGCAGTATTCGTGACTTTCATTTGGATAGTAATGATCTATGTTGCTGAAAGAAAGTTTAAGGGAATACCCAAATTCGAAGTGGATTCGGTTGGTGGAGGTACAAAATAATGTGGCTCATTATGACCACGTTAGCTGCCATCATAACCACCGTGATCTGGTATGTTAACGCTCCTCATGACCAATACCAGCTTGGCTTTTTGAGCTTGTTTTTATGGGGTGCATCTCTCATGTGGTTTGTTGATCATGTCATGGCTTACTTCATTGAGGGGGGTAATTTTTTTGAAATCAATCTCGATGCCACATTACTTGGGCTCTCCGTCATTACGCTTGCTCTTTTAATTTGGATCGTTGTGCTCTTAACTACTGATCCCAAAGGAGTCATAAAAAGAGTTTTAAAAGGTTAAGTCCATCATTCTAAAAAATGGAGTGTTCTGTGGGATCTATTATACAATTTAAAAAGGATAACGAGGCATCCCCGGTTAAATGCGATCTACTCTTTTAGCAAGATGTGTGGCTGTTGGGGTTCGTTATCCAGGGAACTGGATTCACTCGACTCCTGAAATGCCGCCCTCGTTTTTTTATTGCACCAAGACATCTGCTGGGATGGCG
>MWBQ01000204.1 GCA_002069605.1 Candidatus Atribacteria bacterium ADurb.Bin276 | reverse complement strand
GAAATCACTGGATTTTATGTTCCCTGGGATACTCCGGCCGAAGGAGTTGTCGCTGCCTGTCGCGCGGCAAAAAGACCAGATATCAAGATTGTAACCTTAGATCTAGGAGCAAATAATGCTCTCGACATGGCGCAAGATGGCAATGTTGTCGGTATCGCTGCGGATTTGGCTTATATGCTCGGTTATACCAAAGCAATGTTGGGAGTCTATGGAGTATTGGAAAAACCAGCACCACCATTTGTTATTGTTCCGGCTATCAAAGTCACCAAAGAGAATTTAGTAGAAGGATGGAGAGAATCGCTTCATCAAGATCCACCTCCTGAAATAATGGATATGTATAATTAAAACCAATAATTATCCTATGGGGCTAAAGATATAAACGCAGAAGGGGAACCATTATCTTACAGTACTTTTATTCTAAAAAAGTTTTAGAGGAGCATGGTTTTTCAAGCCTGTAATTGGGTTTCCAAGTAGGAAAATAAACTAAAGTGGGGAGTATTTTTATACTCCCCACTTTGATGAGAAAGGATTTTTTTCATGTCTTCTCCGGTTTTGGAATGCCGTCAAATCTGTAAATCTTTTGGTGGGGTAACCGTTTTAAACAATGTAGATTTTATTCTTGAGAAAGGTGAAATACATGCTTTAGTTGGACAGAATGGTGCCGGCAAATCAACCTTAATGAAGATTATTAACGGGGTCTATACTCGAGATAGTGGTGATATCTTAATCGAAGGAAAAGAACAGGTTTATAAATCTGCTCAAGAAGCGCGCAAAGCCGGGATAAGCATGGTATTTCAAGACTTTAGTCTGGTGCCTACCCTGACTGTTTCGCAAAATATTTTTTTAGCTCGAGAATTATCGGGTGGATGTGTTGTATTAGACGATCGAAGAATGGAGGAGATAACCCAAAAACTTCTTGATTCGATTGGAATCGATATTTCCATTCATCCCCGGGAACACGTTGAAAATTTGAGTGTCGGTTCCAAACAATTAGTTGAAATAGCGAAAGCCCTTTCAACCGATTCAAAGATATTGATCTTCGATGAACCTACCGCATCTCTCTCCCAAGCTGAAATTTCATCATTGTTCAGTGTGATTCAAAATCTGAAAAAGAAAGGGATTTCGATTATTTATATTTCCCATTATTTAAAGGATATTTTTAAATTATGTGACTCAGTTACCGTTTTGCGAGATGGAGTCAATGTTTTATCCCGAATGATTTCAGAAACTTCTTTAGAAGAAGTTATTGACGCTATGGTTGGAAAAAAGGTGGGGAATCGGGCAAGTTGGGAGAGAAGCCAGAGAAAAGAAGAGGAGAAACCTCTCTTATCGGTTCGAAATCTTTCCACTAATTCGATTCACCAAATCAGTTTTGATCTTTGGCCTGGTGAGATAGTTGGATTGGCTGGACTATTAGGAAGTGGACGTACTGAAATTTTCAAAGCTCTTTTCGGCTTGGATCCTATTAAAAGCGGAGAAATATTTATTCAGGGTAAAAAATCTACAATTCTTTCGGTTCCTGATGCTCTAAAGTACGGTCTTGGTTTAGTCCCAGAGGATCGGCGTAATCAAGGTCTTATCATGGATTTTTCCATTAATGAAAATATCTTGCTTCCCCTAATGAACAAACTGACCCAGCTCATTTTGATCAATGATCACCGGGGGAAAGAAATCAGTCAGAAATTTGTTAGCGATTTTAAGGTGAAATGTGATGGTATCGAACAGCAGGTTCGTTATCTTTCCGGTGGTAATCAACAAAAAGTTGTCGTGGCAAAAAATGTAGCTAATCAACCAAAAATTCTCCTCCTCGACGATCCTACTTTTGGAGTGGATATTCAATCCAAGTGGGAAATTATGAACATTGTTAAAGAATTCGCTCGATTGGGGAATGGTGTTTTATTCATTTCTTCCGAGTTTGGAGAAGTAGCCTCTTTCTGTGATCGAGTGTTGGTGGTTAAAAAAGGAGAGATAACTGAAACTATTGTTAATAGTGATGAACAAACCCTTGACGAGGAAGTTCTCATAAAGATGGTGCAATAGGTTTTATTGGTTTTCAGATTGATTTAATTTTTTATTCATAATCCATGCTAAGTCATTATTTAGTTCCTTCTCCCTTGATGGGAGAAGGCGAGGATGAGGCTGAAAGGTTGGATTTAGAAACAAGTTTTGTGTTTTAAATTGAACTTGAGGAAAATATCCAAATATCCCCCTCACCTGAATCCTCTCCCACCAGAGGAGAGGAAAAAAAGAGAAATGGGAGAAGGTCAGGATGAGAATCTGGTAAGCTCCATGTCATGACATGGAGCTGCATTAAATAGGCATTGTATTTGTATCCCAACATTTTAAAAATATTTAATAGAGCTTGATTTAAAAAGAATGCTATTGGTTCAGAAAAGAAGAAGATCTGAAAGAAGGAGATTGCTCTTGAAAAAAAGGAACCAATCAACTCGAACCATCAATACCAAAGAATTTATTGTGTATATTGCCTTTTTAGCAATTTTTATCTTTTTTTCTATTA
>MWBQ01000203.1 GCA_002069605.1 Candidatus Atribacteria bacterium ADurb.Bin276 | reverse complement strand
GAGGGGCGAGGAAAGAAAAGAGTGACTCTCCTATCAGGGGAGAGGAAAAAGAAATGGAAGAAGGTGACAAGTGGGGGTAAATCCCCACTTTAAATTTATTGCATAAATTCCTATACATTTAGAAACCAGAGAATTTCATTGGTGGAAAAACATCACCTCAAGAAACTCAAACTTTATTTTTCCACCTTAAAATAGCCATAACGATAAAACCAACTCCAAGTCCCATCATAATTCCTGCCCAGGTATGTTTAAAAAGAATTCCCAAACCCATTCCAATAAAAAGACATCCGGCAAAAGCAATGCCACTCAATGACCAATCATGGTTTTCATCGGCCATGAAAATCCCTCCTTCAATTTTTTTAGACTCAATTATTCATGGAAATCAAAAAACTTTTTGGCCAACATTAGGGTTCAACTTTTCCACCTAAATGTTCTGATAAGAATTCTTCCATGGCTCGATAGAAATCAAATCGATTCTCTTCGTTGGCAAATCCATGACCTTCATTTTCTTTCACCATATATTGAACTTTAATTCCTCTTTTTTCCAACGCAGCAACAATTTGATCGGATTCAGATTTTTTTACCCGGGGATCATTAGCACCTTGGGCAATAAAAAGTGGAGTTTTGATTTGGTTTACTAAAAATAATGGAGAAACCGACTCCAAAAGCTCCTTATCTTTACTGGGATCGCCGATCATTTCATAAAATTGCTGGCGTAACGGCTCCCAGTAGGGAGGAATAGCTTCGAGAAAGGTAAATATATTTGAAATTCCAACATAATCAACCGCAGCAGCGTAAAGATCAGGAGTGAGAGTAATTCCAGCTAAGGTAGCGTAACCACCATAGGAACCCCCATAAATACCGATACGCTTTAGATCGGCAATACCCTGATCGATAAGCCACTGAACTCCATCGGTAATATCATCCTGCATTTTTCTGCCCCACTGTTTAAAACCGGCTTCCCAAAATGTACGCCCATACCCAGTGGAGCCGCGGAAATTCATTTGTAGTACAGCATAACCACGGTTGGCTAAAAATTGAACTTCGGCATTATATCCCCAACTATCTCGATACCATGGACCACCGTGGGGATTTATCACTACTGGTAAATTTTTTGGTTCAACGCCCTTGGGGAGAGTGAGATATCCATGAATAGTTAAGCCATCTTGTGAATTATAAGAAATCGGTTCCATATCAGCCATATACTTTTCATCAATCCAGGGGCTGATATCGGCAATCTTTTGAAGATTACTGGTTTCGACATCATAGAGAAAGTAGGACCCCAATGATTTATCGCTATAGGTCCTTATTATAAAGCGATTTTCGTCTTGATTCACACTTGAGAGAGCCAATTCATATCCAGGGATTTTCTTGGTAAGGTCTTGAAAAATGGATTCAACTTCTTCATCAAAAAAATGATAACGGAGTTTATCAGTTAAATAGGTAACAGCAATTAGCTTTTTTCTCTTATCTGATATTAATAATCCGCTTACATCAACATCGGAATTTTCATAAATGAGTTCGAGTTCTTTTTGAGTTTTAGGATCAAAAACTACCAGAGCTGCTTTATCGCGGCCTAAATTGGAAAAAGCATACAAACATTGATTATCATAGGTAAAGGATACTGGAGTGAGGGTTTCTTTAAAATCAGTAGTCAAAATTGTTTGGAAGGATTGTGACTCGTTATCTCGGTAAAGAATACTGGTGTTAACTCCATCACTGGTTATGGCGAGTCGCAGTAGGCCTTCATGATCGGTTAACCAACCGATGATATTACCCGGGTTTTCGCCGATTAATTTCAATTCACCAGTTTCAATATTAATTCGATAGGCGTCGTAAAACCTTGGATCTCTCTTGTTGAGAGAAATAATCATGTCTTGATCGTTGTCCCTTAAATCGTCAATTACACCGGCACGAACTCCCTCAAAGGGAGTTAAATCAACAGGATTTGAACCATCAATATTCACGGCAAATAAATGAAAATTTTCTTCTCCAGCTTGATCACGAGCATAGACGATTCTTTCATTGCTTGCCCAAAAATATCCCACTAAATCTCGATCGGTAACTGACGTGATCCGCTTGGCTTCAGTTTCGCTAAACTTTTGGATAAAAATATTTAACCGATTTTCCCAGGGAGCGAGAAAAGCGAAATATTCACCATCAGGAGAAAGAGAATAACCAGCTTTCTCGGGATTCCGAAAGAAATCTCGCAGGGGAATGAGTGGTATTTCTTCTGAATAAGCTATTGCTAAATTTCCGAAGCTTATTAGAGAAATGAAAATAAAAACCAGCAGCAAACAATTTAAAGTATTTCTATTCATTTTTAAAAACACCTCAAATAGTATTTAATTGGTTAGTAATTAAACTTTAAGAAAAATGTTGATACTTTTTCTGTTTAATTTTCTTGTTTGAATGGTTGATAAAAATGACCATCTAACCAAGTCGATAATAATAAAGAAATCTAATTTCCATTATAATAGAATAGATTATAGATGGAAAGTGAATAAATCTTTGAGAAGGGAAAAGAGTGATTACAAAGGAGTATAAAGTTTAAAAATAGCATGAGGAAGGTTTTCTAAATTGCCGTTTGAAGTATTTCATTATAATCGTTTAAGTGATGTCAAAGAATATCTTGGTCAATTAACTACTCAAGTAATCAACCCGATTATCATAGTTCCTTCTTTATCAGATAAAAGTGAATTTCGTGAAATGGATCCTTTTGAAGAATCCAAAATTTTTCAATGGAATGACTTATATAATGAAATTCATACTCTTTTGAAAAACCAGGTGAGTATACCGCCGAAAAGGAAAGAAGTCGATCAGAGTGTAAATTGGTTGTTGATTCATAATCTCTGGAAAGAATTGAATGAAAAAACTGAAACCATCGATATTCCAGAGGGATTAAGAAGAATAGAATGTGTCACTCATATTTTAGAAAGCATCCGTGAACTCCTTCGCGAAGAAGTGAGTTGGAGCGATTTCAATCGCTTTATGAGTTGTAACGATTGTTTTGATGATTCCCTTTGTAATCAAATTCAGGATCCAACCAGTTGGTTATGTTGGATTTACCGGAGATACCTCAAGGTATTTGAACGGTATCAGCTCAGCGATAACCTTCAAATACCGGGATTAACTGCCGATCTGATACGAAAATCCTGGCACAATGAAGAGTTAAAAAAGTGGATTAATAAAAATACATTTATTTTTATCGGTTTTTTTCAATTCACTCCGGGGCAAAGGCAATTATTGCATAGTTTGAATTCGAATTACGGTCAGGTTTATATTATCAAGCCTTGGTGTGGAATCCCTCAATTTGATGAAAATTTTCCTTTGCAACTAGATCATTCTAAACTTCCCCTACCGATAAACAATCCAGTTTCAATTGGTGAAATTGCAGCTGGAGATGCCCGCCATCAGTATGAAACCATTGCTCGTGAGTTGGTTTTATGGTCGGCAGAGAAAGGTCAACTTTCTCAATGGGGCCAATTCCCCGGTTGGGATGATATCGCGACGATCATCCCAATCCAAAGAAGAAAAACTTTTCAAGAAGTTTTACAGAAATACCGGATTCCCTTTCAATTCCTGCAAGGATTTTCTGCCAAGGAATCCCCCTTGTGGGGAATTCTTAAACGATTACGAAGTGCTGGTCAAAGTTATTGGCCAGAAGAAGAAACTCTTCATCTTCTAACCGACCCATTATTAGGAGAAACGGATATTTCTGTCAAAGAGGCTTATCACCTATCACCCCGTGGGATTGAAGGATGGAGAGATTTCTTAAAAGATTCCCCTCAATCTTTATTGAAATTTGATCAGCTGGTCAAATCTTGGCGAATAATTGAATCCTGCCGAACACCACAAGAGGTTTATCATGTCCTTCACCGAATTTTTACCAAAACTTTCAATATTTCTAATAATGCCTCAAAACTTTCTGGGTTAGATCCTACTCGAGATGAGTTGGTTGCTTTACTAACAGCTTTTTTGGTTGAAATTGAGCAAAAAATTCTTTATTTTTCTGAAGATGAGACATTGGCATCCTTTGTTCAACAGATAAATTTTGCTTCAACTAATGAAGTTTATGGTTTTTTAGAGACATGGATTAATCACGCCACCCTCCGTCCACCACTTGTCGAAAAGGGATCCTTGAGAGTGTATCTCAGTTCTCCCCCAGCGTTGACCGAAGCACCAGTGATGATTATTACTGATATAATTTCAGCTTTCTGGCCCGGAAGCTTTTTGAATACCCCTTTTTTGGAAGACGAACTGAAAAAAAAGTGGAATCAAAATCCGGGATTGAATCAGGCTACTCTTCCTACCATTCATCATAAGAGAGATGAAAAACGAGCTTTATTTCGAAGACTCATTGCCACTGGATTACAATATACCATTGTGACCTACCCATTGCAGGATGAAGCAGGACGACCAACATCGCTTTCTCCTTATTATGATGAAATATTTACGGGTGATGATCCTTGGGCAGAAAAAGTGGTTTTCTTTAAACGACCATTGAGTGCTATTCTTCCTCAAACCGTTGAACCTTATTTAAAACCGGTGGAAATACCAGAGGATGTACCTTTGATTGCTCGTAGTCTTCCTTGGTTACCCAATCAAATTTCAAAAATACCTCCAATACCGATCAGTGAGTTGGACAACTGGGTAGAATGCCCTTTTTTGTTTTACCTCAAAAATTTCTATAAATTAACCGAACCAACTCCTCCCGGTTTTGATCCCCGTCGGGGTGGAATAGTTTTGCATGAATTGTGGAGAAAAGTGTGGGATAACTATTTAGAAGGAAAATCAACCAGTCTTCGGGAACTGGTGTTGTCCCTTTGGACGGAAATTGTCCAACGGGTCTACCCAGAGCTTTTAACGGTTTTTACTAGCGATGAACTTCGCTTGAGGCTTGATGCTTTAAGAATGGCCGACTACCAGGAACATATGGAAAGTTTTATAAATTATTACCGTACGGAAGAAAAAAGTGAATTTGTTCTCCCTCTGTATGAAATAAACCAACTTTCTTTTACTGGCCGTTGCGACCGTCTGATTGGTTTAAAAGACGGATACTGGCTGATTGTAGATTATAAAAGTGGGAAATCAAATTACGCAAGGAAATCGTTGCAGTTGGCCGGATACAGCCAAGTTTTAACCGATAATGGATATCCGGTGATTGGCTATGTATACCTCTGCCATGGTGACGGTAAAGCAACTGGTGCTTTTGAAAATACCCTTTTTGTTCCCTATGGTGATAAGTTGAGGAATGCAATCTTAAAGTCGAATCGTTCCGGTAAAATTTTAAGCGTCGAGATGGAACTTGCTCGACAAAAAATGGAAGAACTCTCCTTGGGTTTGGCAAGCGGTGATATCCAACCAAATTATCATAGCCAAACTTGTAGTGGATGTTTTGGGAGATCACTTTGCCGAAGAGACGAGATGCGAAGTCGTGGAGGAGAAGATGAAGAGAGTTGAAAATAAAGAATTCCTGGAGCTTATTTCCGATTCTCGACCGGCTCAACAGGAAGCAATCATGGCTGATGAAGATTTGGTGGTGGTGAGCGCTGGTGCTGGCACCGGAAAAACCGAAACCTTAGCTCGCCGCTATGCCTGGCTGGTCACCACTGGACGAGCAAAATTCAATCAAATCCTGACTTTAACCTTTACCGAAAAAGCCGCCCTTGAAATGAGAGAGAGAATTCGAATGCGACTGCGGAACTGGTATAAGCAGTTATCTAATCAGGGAAACTTTCAACATCTTTACGAAGCAATTGATAACCTCGATGAAGCTCCTATATCCACCATTCATTCTTTTTGTATGAGAATAATTCAAAAGGCAAGTTTGTATTTCGATATTGATCCAAATATCCGAGTCATTTCATCACCGGAAGAATTCGGGTTTTGGAATAATCTTCAAAATATTTTAAGACGAAATGACTGGAATTGGTTTGATGAAAACGTTTCTGATCCGGTATGGCAAAGTCGTTTGTCGATATTAAACCAAGAACCATTTTTTCTCCTTTTAAACCATGGTGGTGCTGATGATTTCGTTCAATTGGTTAATAGTCTTTCCGACCTTTTTGGAAGTCGGGGAGAAAATCCAGAATGGCTTTGGCAAAAAGGTGAAAGAGTTGAAAGGGATTGGGAAGAAATCCAAGAAAGCCTCCTATCCTGGTATGCAACTCAATGGGACGAGGAATGGTCGCTGTGGATAGAGCTTATTTTACCTTTAATGGATTTACGCGGATCGAGCAAAGTAATTGGGACCTTTATCGATTTTAATCTAAAGTGGCATAACCGACCAGACAAGAGACAACTGCCATTTTTTATGAGTGATTTAATTGACTCTCTGACTGCCATTGCCAAGAGCTCAAGGAATCCAGTATATCTGGAGATCCAAGATCAGCTTTTACTATCAAGACCTTTCCAGTCTATGATTGAATACCGCAATCAATTAAAAGAGAAGTACCTTCATTTAATTGACATTTTATGTGGGAAAGTTGAATTGTCCGAAGACTTTCGTTGTCGTCAATTTCTCATTCAATCATCAGCTATTTTTTGGCAGGTTTGGGAGGAATTTAAGAAGAAAAAAAGCCTGCTGACCTTTAATGATATGATTGCCTATGCCGGTGAGGCAATAAAACAGTATCCCACTTTAACTTCCCAATATAGCTCAATTATGGTTGATGAGTTTCAAGACACCGATCTCCTCCAGGAATCCTTGATTCGTAATATTGTCCAAAACAACCAGGCCTCTCTCTTTGTGGTTGGGGATTTGAAGCAGTCCATATATCGTTTTCGACATGCCGACCTGAGTATTTTCCATCAATATATTCAAGAAACTCAATATAATTCAAAGAGTGGAAGGCATATCGTGCTTGGTGAAAGCTTTCGTAGTCGAGATGATTTGGTTAGTGAAATGAACAGTTTATTTGGTTTTATCTGGAAAGATGGATTAAGTCAAAAAATCCCCCATGAGTATGATCCACTCCAGGTTCCCAATGAGCTCTCCTGGTGGGAAGAGCGCTCAAAATCGGTATCGGCTTCTCATCTGCGGTTTCTCTTCCTAGGGAACACCGATCAGACGACCAAAGAAACCGAAAGGCGTTGTCTTCTGGCACGATACTTAGCAAATGAGGTCAATAACTTGGTAGGGAAAGTAATGGTTTGGGATAAAGCAGAAAAAAAAGCTCGCTTGTGTCAGTACCGGGATATTGTAATCTTGGTTCCCACTCGAACTTTTTATAAACCACTCGAGCAAGTTTTACAAGATGAATTAAATATCCCAGTTATTTTCGTTACCGATGTCAATTATTTTTCTCGAGGAGAAACCTTGGATGCCGTAGCCTATTTAAAAACCGTTGTTGATCCCCAGGATGACCTGGCTTTGGCTAACTATCTTTCTTCCCCCTTTTCCGGACTCAGTTTGGCTGAGGTGCATGACTTGCTAGTTAATGCTGATAGATCATTAAAAAACGGTTGGTTGTGGAAAACTTTGCAAGAGAAATATCCAAATATCTGCGAAAAGTTGATTGATTTGAACCAAAAAATGAAATTAACCGGTCCAGCTTCAATTTTGTCCGAGCTTTTAAAAGAATCCTCCCATTTAAAAGCAACCCCACGGTCTTTGCGAAGAAGAGTGGCCGTCAATCTCCGGAGGTCAATTGATTTAGCCCGAGAGTATGAAAATAGCATTGGAAACAGCGGATTGGGTTGCGCCCGTTATTTACAAGATGCCATTTTGAAAGAAGTCAAAAGTGAGGAAGCCAATCCAGTAGGAGAAGAAGAGGATGTAGTAAGAGTGATGACCATTCACTCTGCTAAAGGTTTAGAATTTCCTGTCGTTGCTCTTTTTGGTTTGGAATATACTCCCCATCGACGCCCAAGAAACAAATTTCAATCTTCGCGTGAACTGGGAGCGATAACTAGGTATTTTCCGGATTATTGGGAGATGAATGGTCAACCACTCATGGAGAGTGATGTTGATTTTCCTTCTTATTTTATCGAACAGCAACTCCAGGAAGCCGAGGAAATTTCTGAACAACAGCGGTTATTTTATGTAGCTTGTACGCGGGCTCAAGATACTTTGATTTTATCAGGTGTTTGTCCGATAAGTAACGGAGAAATCGTTATCAAACCTAAAACCTGGTTGAGCTGGGTTTGGGATTGGATTGAAAAGGATAGAAATGAGGACCCTCGGCAATACCTTATCAATTTGTTCCCTGACGGCCAAGATTCTTTATTCATTTCCACTTCAAAAGCAAATGAGGAGATAGAAGATGGAGGGATGGATCTTCCTCGGCAGCCCCTTCCTCGTTTACAACGTTTGACAGCAACCGCTTATGCCTTTTATCGGTTTTGTCCCCATGCCTATCGAATGAGATACCGACAGGGGATCTCTTTACCATGGGAGCTTCCTTCTGATGATGAAAAAGGGGGAGCCGATTTGGGGAATATGGTTCATTGGATTCTGGCTCAATGGGATTTTAATGAACAAAATCTGGACCGTTGGTTGCCCCTTCATCAGGATAGATTTCTGGAAATAAAAACACAGCTTCCGATTGAGCTTCGACCATTTTGGAATACTAACCAGGATTGGGAAAAAGTAAGGATTTGGTTAACAAATTTATCTCAAAGCCATCTGGGCTTATCTCTGCAAAAAAATTACAATGACCAAAAACTTGAGCGGGAAAAGCCTTTTGAAATCAAGCTAAATGGAGGATTAGTCTTGGCTGGGATACGAGATCTTTTGTGGAAAGATAATGAGGGGGTTCATATCATAGATTATAAGACATCTTCACCAGATACAACGGTGTATCCCCTCTATCAGGAACAGATGCACTTTTATGGGTTAGCAGCTCGGTTACAATACCCTGAACATCCAGTTCAGATAGCATTGTATTATATTAAGGAGAACCTGTTACAGATTATTAAAAATTTGCCTTCCGAAGACGAAATGATTTCACGGGTTTACTTGGTTGCCAGGAAGGCAGCTTCTCAGGGTGATTTTCAGCCCGGTACCGATAACTGTCCTTCTTGTCCGTGGAAAAGAGATTGCTCCCTCTATATTGGGAATCAATAAATGTTCTTTCTGTATATATATTTTCAACCTTAATCAACCATCAATGTCTATGTTATCTCATCAATACTGGCTAAATACTGATCACAATTTTCAACGATAAATCTCTTTCCTTTTGGTATGATGGTAAATCCCTCATCTTCTAATTTTTCTTTTTGGGCATCAACCCCACCTTGATATTTTTCATTTAAACTTCCGTCAGATTTTAAAGTTCTCCAACAAGGAATTATACTTTTTTCTCCTAAACAGTGAGCTTCTACGGCAGCATGAGCAGCAACCCAGGAAAAAATACCAGTGGTAATGGGACAGGCGATGTTGGTATTGTAATGAGTGGTAAAATAATAGTAAATAGCTATCATTTCTCCATGATTGTTAGAAAAAAGTATAGCTAGATTTATTTTTTAGTTTTAACAGCGAGGATACTACTCTTTACTATAGATAAAAAATATGATATAAGAAAATTAATTTCTAAACATCACCGCGATAAATAAAAAACCAAAACAAAAGTATAAAAAATTTCAATGATAATAGAAAATATTATTGGTTTTTTTAAATAATGATAAATTAAACCACTACACTTATTTCAGCTTTCTTTATCACAATAAACCCAATAGAAAATATCTACCAAAAATAATATTGTATTGTTTGAATGAATGAAATAATTTTGTAAAAATAAAGAGATAAAAAAAGAAAAATACTATAAAAAGGAGGGAGGAAATAAAGATAAGTATTTATGTAAAAATGCGCATTTAATAATTTTTTGCTACTTATTTTAGTGAAGTTGTACCAAGTGTAAATATGAAGAGGGTATAGGAGGTAGAGAAGGAAAATATAATATTAATAGTCAAATTAATATTCAAGTAATTTAAGGAGGAGGATTTTTAATGAATAAAAAATGGTTTATATTGACTATAGTTTTGTTGGTTTTTCTTTTTACTGCAGTTGCCTTCAGCGACCAAACTCTCACTAATGTTTCAGGAGAATCAATAGCTTTTACCGATGAGGAATTGGGTACCATCGCTATTTCACCCGAAAGAGAATTTGAAGGAATCACTATTAACATTACTGTAAATGAGGGAGGACCTAAGGGAGGTATTGCAGGACCGCTCTATGAATGGCGAGATGTGTGGGAAAAATTAACTGGAGCTAAACTTAATATTGTAGAAATTCCTTATGCAGCACATTATCAAAAAGCCATGACAGATTTGATGACCGGTACTGGACAGTTTGATGGGTTTTTTATTGGTTCTGACTGGATGGGTGAATTGATTGCTGGTGACTATATCATACCAATCGATGACTATATGAAAGATCCACGTTTCCCCAAATGGGACCCCGATTCCTTGCCTCCATCGATTAAAAATCTCTATACCTGGGGGGACAAATGGTATGGAGCACTTAACGATAGTGATGGTCAAATTCTCTATTATCGAAAAGACATCCTAACCAATCCAGAACATAAAGCCAAGTTTAAAGAGAAATACGGATATGAATACAATGTTCCTCCTAAAACCTGGGATGAGCTTTATGATATCTCAGAGTTTTTCAATGGTTGGGATTGGAATGGAGATGGAGAAGCAGATTCTGGAATTGTTATGCACCTCAAAGTAGGAGCGCAGGGGATGTATCATTATGCATCGCTTTCAGCGCCATTCTGTATTCTCCCTGGTGAAAAGGTCGACAAATACCATAATGTTTACTGGTTTGACCCGGAAGACATGACACCGTTAATTAATGGAGAGGGATACATTAAAGCTTTAGAGTTTCAATTAAAACTTGCTAAAACCGGACCTGATGCCCAGGTAGCCTGGAGTTTGGGTGAAGCCTGGGATTATTTCTTGCGTGGCAAAGCCATTTTTACCTTCTCCTGGGGTGATGTCGGCTCATTGGTTCAAGATGAAGCCCGTTCCAAGATTAAAGGAAAATTAGGTTGTTCGATTCTTCCTGGAACCATGGAGGTTTTCGACCGTTCACAAAACACCTTTGTCAAATTAGATGCTCCCAACGTTTGGGGAAATACCACTGGAGGCTCCTGGCATGGAGTTATTTCCAGTTTATCTAAAAATCCAGAAGTGGTATACCATCTTTTAGCTTTTCATGCTACCAACAAGATTAGTTTTTGGAATGCTTGCCGTGGATGGACAGGTGTAGATCCCGGGGTAAGTTTCCATTTCCTTCCACCTCATGGTACAGCCAGCTTGGAGGACTATATTGCCAATGGATTTAATCCTGATGATGCCAAAGAATATCTCCAAGGTTACTATGATAATTTCTTTGCACCCAACATTGCGCCTTATCTCCGAATTCCTGGTGGAAATGAATACTGGGTTGCTCTCGACCGTCATCTATCTGAAGCCTATACTGGTCAAGTTAACGCTCGAGAAGCTTTAAACCGAACTGCCCGAGACTGGGAAGATGTCACCAATCGGATTGGTCGTGAAGATCAGATAAAATCCTATCAAGAAGCTATTGGTTATACTCCATAAACTTAAAACTAAAATTCGGGGAGGGTTATTTTGTTAACCCTCCCCATAAGGAGAATTCCAAATGGCTGCTCTCAGGTCGAAAAGAATAAAATATTTCTTTATTCTTCCTTCTATCATATGGGTTTTTGCTTTTACGCTTTTTCCTCTCATTTATTCGTTAACTCTTAGTTTTTTTAAGGTTCGTCTTGGGAAACCATTAACTTTTGTTGGTTTATTCAATTTCGGACGCATTCTTCAGGATTATAAATTGGCGCATTCTTTAAAGGTGACATTAGCATACGTTGCGATAACAGTTGCCATTCAAGTAGTTCTCGGTCTTCTCTTAGCGCTTCTTTTTCATCAGGAGATAAAAGGGAAAACCATTTGGCGGGCTCTGCTTATTCTTCCAATTTTTTGTACTCCAGTTGCCGTTGGTTATTTAGGTCTTACTGTTTTTTATGAAGAAGGTGGACCAGTCAACAGCATATTGATGTCATTATTCAATCTAAAAATTCCCTGGCTTTCTCACCCAACCTGGGCTTGGGTATCGGTACTATTGTTGGATATCTGGCAGTGGACACCCTTTTGTTTTTTGGTTATCTTAGCTGGTCTTCAATCTCTATCTGAAGAGGTGTACGATGCGGCATATATCGATTCATCCTCCGAATGGCAGATCTTTCGGAAAATCACCTTTCCCTTGATTCAACCAGTAGTTATTATTGTATTACTCTTACGTCTTATCGAATCATTTAAAATTTTTGATATCATTTTTAGTTTAACCGGAGGAGGACCGGGTACTGCTACCGAAGTGTATTCCCTTTACACCTATCGAACTGGATTGCGATTTTTTGATTTTGGTTATGCATCGGCACTTTCCTATCTTTTATTGGCAATAGTTATGGTGGTGGTCAATCTCTTTTTCAGAAGAATTCGGCAGGTATACGAGTAAAGGAGAAAAAAATGGGTGTAGTAAAAAGGAAATCTCCAGTTTTTAGCTTTATTCGATATGTTTTAGTGGTAATTGTTGTCTGTTGGGCACTATTTTTACTCTATTGGGGTGTGGTTACCTCCTTGAAGCCACCAGCTGAAACCTTTACTATATCGGGAATATCAATTCCCTTTGTTCAATTTAAACCGACTGCAGAAAATTGGAGAATAGAGTTATCTACAAGAGAAAGTCGTAGTGCATTGTTAAATAGTATTATTGTTGCTATTGCAGCCACGGCTATAGCCTTGAGCTTAGGATTACCGGCTGGATATGCCTTAGCTCGTTTTCAATTTAGACGAGTTAAAAATCGGGATCTTACTGTCTGGTTTCTTTCCCAAAGAGTTTTGCCACCAGTTGCGGTGGTTATTCCTTTCTTTCTGATCATGCGCTCCCTTCATCTGCTTGACCATGTTTTGGGATTGATTTTGATTAATGCTACTTTTACCCTTCCTTTTGCAGTGGTTATAATGCGGCAAACTTTCCAGGAACTCCCTATAGAACTGGAAGAAGCAGCCGCAGTTGATGGTTGCAGTGATTTTGATGCTTTTTGGAAAATTTCACTTCCTTTAGCAGTTCCAACTTTAGTAGCAGTGGCAGCGATCTGTGTAGCTTTTACCTGGAATGAATTTTTATTTGCTTTATCTATTTCTTCGCTTAAAGCAAAAACCTTTCCGGTTTATCTGGCTGGCGCTGAAGATACTCGGGGAGTTCAATTTTGGTTTATTGCAACCAGAACTATTTTGGCTATGGGACCACCTGTCGTTTTAGCGCTATTTATTCAGAAGTACATTGTACGTGGTCTTACCTTCGGAGCAGTTAAAGGATAGTGTTTACTCTTCAGCTCCAGATTGGTTAGAATTAAAAAATTACTGTTCGGTTGTTAGAGAAACAATTTGAGAGAAAATAATAAAGCCCGGGTTCTGTCAATTCTGATAGTTGTAGAATTGAAGGAGATTTTGTTTTCTAATTAGAAAGCAGAAAGAGAATTATAAAAAATTACAGTTTAATAATTATCAATCCAAGGATTTTCCCTCATGAATTTAAAAAAATGAGTAATGAAAAAAAAACGTAAAAAATTAAGAATCCAGTAACTTTTAAGAAGCTATTTCTTTTTTATTTTCCAGAATAAAACTCATAATTTTGACTTGATCGGCTTCCTGATGATGAAGAATTCCTTTTAATTGACCGTGGTGCATGACCATAATCCGGTCACAAAGGGCGAGAACTTCAGGAAGTTCTGAGGACAGGAGAATAACCGAAACGCCCATTTTTGAAAGTTCATCAATAAGCTTATAAATTTCTGCTTTGGCTCCAACATCAATCCCGTGGGTAGGTTCATCCATAAACAATATTTTAGGTTGATTCATAAGCCAGCGAGCAATAATGGTTTTTTGTTGGTTTCCACCGCTGAGATTTTTCGAAATTTGTTTCAAGCTGGGGGTTTTAATTGACAATAAATTAACATATTTATTGGAGATTTCCTTTGACCTCTTTTTATTTATAAACTGTAATGCACTGGATAGCTTTTTAAGGTGAACGATGGTCATGTTATCCTGAACGGATAATTTTAATAACATGCCTTGTTCTTTACGGTCTTCGGCTATCATGCCCAAACCGAGTTTTATGGCATCGGCTGGATGGTTGATTTTAACCTCTTTCCCGTTAATCAATACCTCACCGGAAGCCATCTTTTCCATACCGAAAATGCTCTGGAGTAATTCGGTTCGACCTGAACCAACTAAACCGGTTAAACCTAAAACTTCACCTTTATAAAGTTTGAAACTGACATTTTTTACTCGATCTGAAGAACTCAAGTTTTGAACCTCTAAAATAACCTCTCGATCGGAGTAGTCTTGTATAAACTCCCGATGAGCTTTTTTTTCAAAATTACGACCGACCATAAGGGAAACCATTTTTTCTAAAGTAGCATCATCTTTTTGAAGTGTATCTATATAACTACCATCTCGTAAAACGGTTATTCGATCGGCAATTTCTAAAACTTCTTCGAGTTTATGCGTGATAAAAAGAATCGAAACACCTTCATTTTTTAAGGATTTCATAATCTTTAGAAGAAGCGTTATTTCACCAGTAGTGAGTGACGAAGTCGGTTCATCCATAATGAGGAGTTTGGCATTAAGTGAAACTGCTTTGGCAATTTCAATTAACTGCATTTGCGACACACTAAGATATTTCACCAGAACTCTCGGATCTATATTATCTACTCCAAGGGTTGTTAAGTATTTCCGACATTCTGAAATCATTTTTTTGCGATCAATAAAACCAAAAGATTTGGTTAACATTCTGCCTTGATAAATATTTTCTGCGACACTCATGTAACGAGACAAAGAGAGTTCTTGATGGATCATAGCTATTCCGGTATGCTGGGCATGTCTTGGGTCCCTAAATTTGATAACATTTCCTTCAAATTCGATATGACCTTCATCGGGATAATAGACACCCGAAAGGATATTCATCAAGGTTGATTTTCCTGCTCCGTTTTCACCAATAATGGCATGAATCTCACCCTTTTTAATATCAAAACTAACATTATTGAGAGCAATAACACCCGGGAATACCTTGGTAACATTTACAATTCTACAAATGATATCTTCACTCATTACTCGCTTCCTCCATGGTTGTTAAATAACAAGGCGGCATAGAACCGCCTTGTTATTTTTAATCAATCTGATTAATTTATTGCGGGATCTTCTCGTTGACATTTTCTGGAGTAGCAACATCACCTTCGAACCAGTTGATTGCTTCTGGGACGATACCAGCTACGATCTGATTGAAAGCAGAAACCACTGGAGCATATCCTTGGTTGAAAGGATCCTGATCCAAACAAGCAGTGACTTCACCTGAACGAATATAAGCAACAGTTTCTTCCATCCAGTCATGGCAGACCAATTTCAATTTCCCAGTCAGCCCAGCGTCTTTGATGGCTTTGGCTGCACCAAAGGGACCACCGGCAGTGACATAGATCCCTTTTAAATCTGGGTTAGAGGTAATCAAATTTTGGGTAACGTTGTAGGCTTCTTCAGCTTTATCCTGGTTTTCAAATTCTCCAACCAGAACCATCTTCTCGTTTTTGTCGATTACATCTCGAGCTCCGGTTCTTCTCAATTCATGGCCTAACACATTAAAGGAGCCGGTAATGATGGCATACTTTCCTTCTCCATCCATGGCATCCATTAAGAGTTGTCCACACTTTTGACCACCGGTAAAACCGTCTTGACCCCAAAAGGCAATTCTTTTTGACTTTAAACCGGGTTCAGTATTAAAAGAGTAAACTTTTACTCCGGCATCCATGGCTTTATCTACTACTGGTTGAAGAGCTTCGGAAAGACCGAAGAGGGTGACAGCATCATATTGAGCGGTAATGACGTTTTGCATGGCGTCTTCAAACTTCTTGGGATCAAAGTCTGGAACCGAGATCCAGTCGACTTTACAGTTCCGGTCTTTGAGGACTTCTTTGGCAAAGAGAGTCCCCTTCATAACCGCCATTCCAAAGGGATTGTTCTGAACCATGATGGTGGCAATGCGCAAAGGTTTTTCAGATACCTGATCAACAGGTAACACATAGAGAGACGCACCGGCTGGGGCTTTGAGTTCAGCTGCCGGAACGAAGTCTGCAGCAAAAGCGATTCCGATAAACAATGATGCACAGAAAATTCCAAGTAGTGCTACTAATAATAACCTGGTTTTTGACATAATCTTACCTCCTCAAGGGTTTTTTTATTTTAATAGCATAAGCTAAGCTATTAAAACCAATGAAATTACCTTTAAGCTGCTCCTTTTCTCCTCAAACTATCTATCGAAACAGCTCCAATAATTACTACTCCAATTACTACAGTTTGCCAGTAACCGGGAACAGCCAATAAAACAAAGGCGTTTTTTAGAACTCCCATTAATGCTGCACCCACAATAACCCCCAAAGGATTTCCTTCTCCTCCGGACATACTAATACCACCAATAACCGCTGCAGCAATAACATCTAACTCATATCCATTGCCGTAAAAAGCGTCTGCTCCCTCAAGTTGACCCATGAGTATAAGGCCACATATTCCGGCTAAAAAACCAGTTATAGTAAAAACCATGATTTTTACTTTTTCGACTTGAATACCGGAAAGCTTGGCCGCTTTTTCACTGTTACCTACTGCATAAACATTTCTTCCTGGAACAGTGTTATTAGCGAATATATAACCAATTGCTACGATAATCAGCATGACTAAAACTGAAACCGGAACATTTCGAATATAACCACCGCCAAATACCGATATCCAGGTGGGATTATAGTGAATAGGAACCCCCATAGTAATGAGAAGCGAAAAACCTCTGGTGATACTCATCATACCTAAAGTTGCAACAAAAGCCGGAAGACCTACTTTGCTTACGAGTAAACCATTGGATAAGCCAACAATAGCTCCCATTCCCAGAATTGCAATGAGTGTTAATAAAGGAGATGCTCCAGATTTTGCAACCATAGCACCAAAACATGCTGTAAAACCTACTAAAGATCCAACCGAAAGGTCAATTCCACCGGTTATAATGATAAGAGCTTGTCCAACAGCCAATATGGCTATGAGTGAAAATTGTCGGAAAACATTTACAATATTTCTCGCGGTTAAAAAGTACGGGCTAGCAATGGATAGCCAGACACAAATCGCCAATAGAGCGAACAAAACACTAATTTCCGGTCTTCCTAACATGGCCTTGATATTATTATTGAATGAAGTATTTTTAGAGCTCATAGTACTCCCCTACGTAGGTTAGATTTTTTTTCATTAGATAATTCAAACTATGAAACAACTAAAAAACGACATGTTTTTAAACTTTGGTTCATTCTTTTACGAAGTAACCAAAGAACCCTGAATCAATATGGTATAAAATTTTAAATTCAAAACAAGATTGAGTATGTCAATTCAGTTTTGATTGAAAACAGGCTGTAATTTAGATGTTTTATAGTGAGATGATTGTAAGGTTGAAGAAGGGGACGAAAACAGAACACACCTTTATTTCGGGATAAAACTGAAGAAACTATGAATAGAGGTGACAGGAATTTATAAGGAAAAACGAAGTTAAATAAAAAAATAGGATTAAAAAAAAATGAAGCCGACCAATTTTTAGAAAGAGTATTAGGGAATTGACAACTCATCGTTGTTCTTTGAATGGGTTTGCTTCCCTTAAGGTAATTCACAAAAAACTTTTGCCCCCCTCAGAAGACTGCTAATCAAACATCTTTAAAAAAACTTTATATTTCAAATTACTAATGAAGTTAGAAAGCTTTCTTTATTATAATTCCCGGAGATAAAAAGTCAATCAAAAAAGGTGATCCTCATTCTGACTGTCTTGCTAAAGCTTCTAATTCACATTATTCTTGATAGAATATCTAAAAGTATTTTATTATTTGAAAACATCTTAGGGGATGGAAAAATGTCAAAATATATCATGGTTTGGGATTTAGGAACCGGAGGGAACAAGGCTTCTTTATACGATGAAGAAGGTAACTGCCTGGCAGGAGTATTTGTTCCTTATGATACGATTTACCCTGCCCATGGGTGGCACGAACAGAAACCAATTGATTGGTGGAAAGCGATTGTTCATAGCACCAGGCAATTATTAAATAGAACCAATATTAAAAAGGAAGAAGTCTATTGTTGCAGCATTTCAGGCCATAGTTTGGGTGCAGTTCCATTAGATAAGCAGGGGAATTTACTGAGGAAACAGACACCGATCTGGTCCGATGGCCGAGCAGTAGAACAAGCTCAAAAATTTTTTGATGGTTTTGATGAAATAAGATGGTATACGATAACCGGAAATGGATTTCCACCCCCATTATATTCCTTGTTTAAAATATTATGGTATAGGGATGTAGAGCCGGAAGTCTTTAAAAAAATCGATAAAGTTATTGGAACGAAAGATTATATTAATTTTAAATTAACTGGTAGAGTTACAACTGATTTTTCCTATGCTTCCGGATCGGGAGTATATGACCTAAAAAATTGGGATTATTCCGAAGAACTGATAGAAGCCAGCGGGCTTTCTGCTTCAATTTTTCCTGAAATAGTTCAATCAACAGAAATTATAGGTCAAATTAGGCCAGATTCAGCAGAAGAACTTGGTTTGCACTCCAATGTTTATGTGGTATCGGGAGGGGTGGATAATTCTTGTATGGCTCTTGGTTCAAAAGCCTTTAAAGAAGGCAGAGTGTATAATTCCTTAGGTTCTTCTTCCTGGATTGCCGTCTCTTCTCGTAATCCCTTACTCGATCCAATTGCTCGTCCCTATGTTTTTGCTCATGTTGTTCCCGGTTTTTTTGCTTCAGCTTTGGCGATCATTTCAGCAGGTTCAAGTTTCCGATGGTTAAGAGATCACATTACCATTGATCTAAAAACCCAGGCCAATAATCAGGGGATAGATGTCTATGAATTGATGACTGCAGAAGCTGCTCAATCGCAAGTTGGTTCTCACAAGCTATTATTTAACCCCAGTCTGGGTGGTGGAATGCCTATTGATAAAAACATTCATATTCGTGGAGCTTTTATTGGAATTGATTTAGTCCATACCCGAGCTGATATGATTCGAGCAGCAATGGAAGGTATTGCTCTTGGGCTAAAATGTTGCCTGGATAAACTCAAGGAGATGACTAGATTAAGTGAAGAAATGTTATTGGTTGGTGGAGGGAGCAAGAGCGAGCTCTGGCGTCAAATCTATGCTGATGTTTACAATATGAAAGTCATTAAAACTAATATCGATGAACAGGCAGCGGCGTTAGGGGCAGCTGCCTGTGCTGCAGTTGGAACTGGCTTATGGAAGAGTTTCGACCGGATCGATGATCTACATAACCTTGTTGAATGTATTACTCCTATTCCCGAGAATATTGAGAAATATCAAAAGATTTATGAGGTATATAAGAGGGTATCAAATTGCTTGTCTGACATTGGTAATGATATGGGAAAGTTAGATGTTTAATAAAAATAAATTCATTATATAAATATAATATTGAGAAAAGAGGAATTTCTTCGATGAAAATTAACCCAAAAGAATTGGTAAAAATGATTGACGTTAGTTTGTTACAGTCAGTGAATACTGAAGCCGATATTCAATATTTAATTGAAAAGACCAAGAAATACCAATTTATTTGTGCTTTTGCTTTACCCTGTTACTCTCAAACTTTGGTCGAAGCCTTTAAGGATGAAGATATTATGGTTGGAGCACCAATAGGCTTCCCAACTGGAGCTGAGTTAACCGAAGTGAAGATATTCCAAGCAAAAACTCTTTATGATATTGGTTGTGACGAGTTTGACATGGTTATGAATATTGGGTGGCTTAAATCAAAACAGTTCGGAAAAGTAGCAAAGGATATTCAAGCCGTTTATCAAACAATAGCGGAAAAACCTTTGAAAGTCATTGTTGAAGCTATGTATCTTACTGATGATGAGCTGACCGAAGCCTGTAAAATAGTTATGAACAGTGGAGCTGAATTTATAAAAACCGGTACTGGTTGGGCAACGAAACCAACAGAAATTCGACACGTTGAAATTATGGCTAAAACTATTCAAGGAAGAATAAAAATGAAAGCCGCTGGTGGAATTAGAGATTATGAAACACTTTGTAAAATGCATGATATGGGTGTTTCACGATTTGGGGTTAGCTTGAGTTCGGGAATTAAAATTGTTGAAGAAGCACGCTCTAAGCCGTAATTTCTTTTTATATTAAAAACCAAAACGATTCCCTTTATTATTTTTTTGGCAAAAATTTCTATCCTGAAAATACCGGAAACAGTGAAAAGTGATCAAACAAAAATGAGAAATGCACAACCCTCCCTTGAATCCCCCCTTAATGGGGGAATATATTTAAAAATTTCCCTCCTTGGAGGGGTGGCGCTTTGCGGCGGGGAGGGTGTCTTTATTTTTTAATTTTTTTATTGCTTATCCTTGGAAAAGGACAAAAAAGATTGGCTAAATG
>MWBQ01000202.1 GCA_002069605.1 Candidatus Atribacteria bacterium ADurb.Bin276 | reverse complement strand
GAAGTAAGAAAAACATAATACTAAGGATCTTTAGTGGTTTATACAGTCTCTACGGTATTACTTCGTATTTAGGTGATGTTTTGTCTTACTCCCGTCTTTTTGCTCTTGGTCTGACCACTACCATCATCGCTATGTTGGGAAGAACAATTGCCGGTTTATTCGGCTCTTCGCCTTATTTTGGATGGATTATCTGGATCGTTATTTTCGTCGGTTTCACTGTATTCAACATTCTTATGAGTGGATTGGGAGCTTTTGTTCATTCGGCTCGTTTAAATTATGTGGAATTTTTCACCAAGTTCTACGAAAATGGTGGAAAGCCTTTTCAACCATTACAGTATAAAACCAAGTATGTAAAATTTACTGAAGAGTAATTATATCATTATCCTTATTACGTTTTTAATTAAATTGAGTTAAAACCATCCGGTAAGAACAACCGGTCTATCAAGGGAGGTCGTTCGTATTATGTTCATTGATGGAGTAGCATTTGCTTTAATGGGTTCAGCCCTCGCAATCGGCTTGGCAGGAATTGGTTCAGCATTAGGAGTTGGAATTGCCGGCGAAGCCGGTGCTGGAGTGATGACCGAAGATCCAAGTAAATTTGGACAGGTCCTTCTTCTTCAAGCTCTTCCTGGAACCCAAGGTATTTATGGCTTACTATCTGGATTTTGGGTACTTTTAAAACTCGGACTTTTTGGTGGAACTCCAGTTGATATTACCACAGCTCAGGGTTTACAAATTCTATTTGCTTGTTTACCAGTAGCCATCGTCGGGCTTATTTCCGGAATATCCCAAGGGAAAACTTCAGCTGCATCAATCGGTATGATTGCCAAAAGACCGGAAGAAACCGGAAAAGCGATTATTCTCCCAGCTATGGTAGAAACCTATGCTGTTTTATCATTACTGGCCACCATTCTGCTCCTGAACTCAATCCAAATATAGGAGCGACTCATTATGTCTTTCCAAGATATTTTGAATAAAATCGAGCAAGAAGCGCAACGTCGACAGAAGGCTATCTTACAAAATGCTCATTTAGAAGCTGAGAAAATTTTGGAAAAGGCCAAGATCGAAATTAACCAAGAAAGCGAACGACTTGTCCAGCAGAGGACGAAAGAATCTCAACTGGTAGTCCAACGCATGCTTGCCGAAGCCAAGCTAAAAGGGAGAGGTATTACCGGTAAAATTAAATCCGATGCTTTCCAAAAAGTTAGATCTGAAGTTGCTGCTGCTTTTTCAGAAAAAATAACGCAATCTCAAAATAAATGGTACACCAAAATTATATTAAATTATTCAACATCGAAAGATGAAGTAATCCTTATGGCTCCTAATGAAGCTAATTCTTTAGGAGAAAATTTCATTAAACAGCTGAATCAAGAAAATAAAACTTCCTTTCATTATGGTGGAGTGACCCAGGAAATTGAAAGCGGATTATTACTTAAAAAAGGTGGTATGGTTCTCAACCTCAGTTTGAATTCTCTTTTAGAAGATACCTTCCGTCAAAATGAAAGTCAAATAGCTCAGATGCTCTTTAAAGGAATAGGCAAATGACCACACTTCAAAAGAAAAATTGTCCAGTAAATGCTACTGCCTATACTTATATTATAGGAAGAATTCGTGCTTTGGAACGTGGCCTTCTTAATAACCGTTTGCTGGAGAATGCCTTAAAAGCCGAAGACCTCGAACAATCTATACGGATCCTGTCAGAGCTTCCTTATGTAAACGAAGTGATCCAAAATGCAGCAAAAAATCCTAATGCTCTCGATCGAGCCTTGACTGAGCACTTTTGGGATACTCTTAATGAAATCCTTAAAGATCAAGCAATTGCACCTATAGGGATTTTGTTTCAAATGATTTATGACTTCAATGACTTGAAGTTGATTATTAAAAGACATCTCGCTAAATCTCCCAATGACACTGAGTATCCGGCTAGTTTTGAGTGGAAACGTGCTCTTCGTTTCGTCACTGGTGAAAGAAATGAATATCTTGACGACGTTTATCGAAAGGCCATCGATGATACTCTGGCTGGATATGAAAATGTCCATAATGTTCAGGTTATCGAAAATTCAATAGATCGGGCTTTTTTGATGGAAGTTAAATCTTTGGCTGATAATTGTGAAAGCAGAGTAATCAAAAATTGGTTGATTGCTTATTTTATGTTTGCCTATCTTCGGTCGGCTTTACGAGCAAAATTTCAACAAACCAAAATTGATCTCTTTCGATCAATCTATTGGGAAAACCCCTATATTCGCTTTGAAGATCTGGCGGAAATAGTCACTGGTGCGGACGAAAAAGTCGTAGAAACTATCATCCATCTTGGATTTCGGGAGCTTTTGCCCCATGATGTTGAGTATAAAAATGATCCACGATTTCTATCCGAAATGGAAAAAAACATGGATAATTATCTCATGAAATTTCTTCGCCCTTACCGCATTCAGGCATTTGGACCTGAACCAGTATTTGGATTTCTCTATGCAAAATATACCGATGTTCGTAATCTGAGGATCATTTTGCACGGAAAGTATTTTCAAATTAGTGAGAACGAAATAAAAAGTAAACTGCGAGAGTGTTACTATGAGTAAGGTAAAGGTTGCCTTTGTTGGTGGAGAAGAGAATTCTCTTTGCTTTCGTGGAATGGGATTTGATGTATTCTCGGTAAATTCTTTCGAAGCATTGAATAATGTCCTACCCACTTTGAGGAGAGAAAAATACTCAATGATTTTCTCCGAATGGAAATTTTACAACCAAATAAAAAAACAATTTGAAGACATACGCTCTGAAGCCCTGCCAGCCATTTTGGGAATACCAACCAACCCCAATGAAATGGGTCAAGGATCGAAGTATATTTCTCGTTTGGTTGAAATGGCGATTGGGAGCAATATTATGCTTCAGGGAGAGGAATGATGAACGTGGAAAAAGAAATGAATGGATTCATATTGAGCGTAAACGGCCCGGTAGTCATTGCTCAAAATCTTTCCGATGCCAAAATGTATGATATGGTTAAAGTTGGAGCTAAGAAATTGGTCGGTGAAATTATCGGGATCCACAATCAAGAAGTTACTATTCAGGTTTACGAAGAAACCGCTGGCCTACAACCCGGAGAACCGGTTGAGACGACTCATGAACCTTTGAGTGTCGAACTTGGCCCCGGTTTAATATCCAACATTTTTGATGGAACTCAGCGACCTCTTGAAATCATCTTAAAATCCTCTGGAAACTTTATCGCACGAGGAGTAGAAGCATCAGCTTTGGATCGGAATAAAAAGTGGGATTTCAAACCCCTGGTTACCAACGGTACTCAGGTCCAAGCCGGTGATATTATTGGAGAAACTCAGGAAAGCACCACCATTGTTCATAAGGTCATGATTCCTCCAGGAATTTCAGGAACTTTAGTTGAAATAAAAACCGGATCCTTTACGGTTGTCGAGCCAATTGCCACCATCCAAACTAATGGAGGAGAGAAAATATCGATTACCATGTTACAGCGTTGGCCGGTTCGAACTGGTCGCCCCTTTGCCAGTAAGCTCATTTTAGAAGAACCTCTTATCACTGGCCAGCGAGTTATTGACCTCTTCTTTCCCATCGCCAAGGGAGGAGTTGCTTGCATCCCAGGACCCTTCGGAAGTGGTAAAACCGTGGTACAGCATCAGCTGGCCAAATGGGCTAATGCCGATGTCATCGTATTCATTGGATGCGGAGAACGGGGAAACGAAATGACCGACGTTTTGATGGAGTTTCCCGAGTTAATCGATCCCTATACCGGTGAACCTTTGATGAAAAGAACGGTACTAATCGCCAACACTTCGAACATGCCGGTTGCTGCCCGTGAAGCTTCAGTTTATACCGGTATTACCATTGCCGAGTATTACCGAGACATGGGTTATAACGTTGCTCTGATGGCTGATTCCACCTCCCGATGGGCAGAAGCCATGCGAGAAATTTCCGGACGTTTAGAAGAAATGCCTGGAGATGAAGGTTTCCCAGCCTATTTAGGAAGCCGAATAGCCAGTTTCTATGAAAGAGCTGGAAAAGTGAAATGCCAAGGTTCTGATGACCGCTATGGTTCGCTCAGTGTTATTGGAGCAGTTTCACCTCCAGGTGGAGACCTTTCCGAGCCAGTCACTCAAAACACCCTTCGAGTGGTGCAAGTGTTTTGGGGATTAGAAGATAAACTGGCTTATAAACGGCATTTCCCTGCCATCAATTGGTTGCAAAGCTATTCAATTTATGTTCAAAACTTAGAAGCCTACTGGAAGCAAAATGTCGCACCTGATTTTGCCCAACTGCGCAGTGAAGCCTTGCGCCTTCTCCAGCAGGAAGCCGAATTAGAAGAAATCGTTCGTCTGGTTGGCGTAGAGTCGCTTTCATTTAAAGAGCGTTTTGTTTTGGAAATTACCCGCTCTATTCGAGAAGACTTCTTACAACAGAATGCATTCGTAGATATCGATACCTTTACCACTTTACGAAAACAATACTTAATGATGAAAGTGATTTTGAGTTATTACCAAGAAGGTATGAAAGCTCTTGATCAGGGATATTCTCTTAAAGAAATTCTTGCTCTACCGGCTCGAGAACGAATTGCCCGGATGAAATTTGTCCCTGAAGAAGAATTATCGAAAATAGAAAATTTAATTATAGAAATTCAAGATCAAGTAAAAGCCAAAATGAGGGGGGAGGTTGAAAGTAATGTATAAAGAGTATTTAACCATATCTGAAGTAAGCGGCCCCCTATTAACCATTGAACAGGTAACTGATGCTCGTTATATGGAAATCGTTGAAATTGAGCTTCAAGACGGCTCTCGTAAACGGGGTCAGGTGCTCATGACCACCAGTAACCAAGCTCTGGTTCAAGTTTTTGAAGGAACCGAAGGAATTGGTATTGGTCAAACCCGGGTGAAATTTTTAGGGCGAGTCATGGAATTACCGGTATCTCCTGACATCTTGGGACGAATCTTCAATGGTTCTGGTTTTCCTATCGATAACGGACCCGAGATTTTTCCTGATGCCCGCTTAGATATCAACGGGAACCCAATGAATCCAGTAGCTCGAGACTATCCCATCGATTTTATCCAAACTGGAGTATCAGCCATTGATGGACTGAACACCTTAGTAAGAGGGCAAAAACTACCGATATTTTCTGGTTCTGGACTTCCTCATGCCCGTTTAGCTGCTCAAATTGCTCGACAGGCTAAAGTGTTGGGAGAAACCGAAACCTTTGCAGTGGTCTTTGGTGCCTTAGGAATTACCTTTGAAGAAGCGAATTATTTTATTTTAGAGCTTCGTAATACCGGTGCTATCGAACGATCAGTTCTTTTTATCAACTTAGCCAATGACCCGGCGGTCGAACGAATCATTACTCCCCGTATGGCCCTGACCGCTGCTGAATATCTGGCTTTTACTATGGATATGCAAGTGTTGGTTATTTTAACTGACATGACCAATTACTGTGAAGCGCTTCGAGAAATCTCAGCAGCGCGACGAGAAGTACCAGGCCGTCGTGGTTATCCGGGATATCTCTACACTGACTTAGCAACCATGTATGAAAGAGCCGGTCGTATTCGAGGGAAAAATGGCTCAATTACCCAAATTCCCATTCTCACCATGCCTGAAGATGATAAAACCCATCCCATTCCTGATTTGACCGGATACATTACCGAGGGTCAGATTATTGTCAGTCGTCAGTTGTTCCGAAAGGGTATTTATCCTCCGATCGACGTTCTTCCATCTTTATCTCGCTTACGAGATAAAGGTATTGGTAAGGGTAAAACTCGTGAAGACCATTCAGATTTGGCTAATCAGTTATTTGCAGCTTATGCTCGAGGTCGTGAGGCTGTTGAACTGGCTACCATTCTTGGCGAAGCATCACTCACTGATATTGACAGAATTTATATGAAATTTGCTGAAGATTTTGAAGTCAAATTTGTTAAACAGGGAGAATATGAAAACCGCAGCATCGATGAGACCTTAAATATTGGTTGGGAATTGCTCAGAATGCTTCCCAAAGAAGAACTGAAGCGAGTTCGGGACGCCTTTATCGAAAAGTACTATGAATCCTCAGAATCTCCAGTTCTGACACAACGGGAGGATTGAGAGTGAGACTGAACGTCAACCCGAACCGGATGGAGTTAATGAAGCTTAAAAGCCGCCTGGCTATGGCCAGGCGTGGTCATAAACTTCTCAAGGACAAACTCGATGCCTTGGTTCAGGATTTTGTGAAAATAATTCGTGAAAACCGCAACCTTCGACAAGAAGTCGAAAAAGAAATCATCAAAGCTTTTGAAGCCCAGAACAAGGCATCACTTATGCTTTCCGAACAAGATAAAGAATTAGTCACCACTATGACTCAACAAAAAGTTGTTCTTGATGTCAGTACCCGTCATATTACTGGGGTAAGAGTTCCCCATTTCGAAGTCCATCTTGAAGGGAATCCCTATGCCTATGGTTTGATCAATACACCAGCGGAATTGGATGAGGCTTTCAGTTCTTTCTTTCGGGTTTTACCGCTTATGATAAGATTAGCCGATGCCGAAAAGACCATCGAGTTATTAGCTGTTGAAATCGAAAAGACTCGTCGACGAGTCAACGCTCTTGAGTATGTTTTGATCCCGAATTTAGAAGAAACCATCAAATATATCAACTTTAAACTCGATGAATTGGCTCGGGGAGCTATCACCAGCATCATGCGAATTAAGCACTAACTATTCTATCCTGAAAATACCATCTTATAAATTCCCCCATTGAGGGGGGATACAGGGGGGTGTGCCTTTCATCCGTCATCCTGAGCCCTCGCTTTTTGAGAGCGTGAGGATCTCATCCTTTAAAGGCTTTGGAACTGGGGAATCGTGAAACTGAAAAAGATGAGATTCTCACGTCGTCCGGTAAAAACACCGGACTCCTCAGAATGACAAAGTGGATGGTGAAGATTACCACGTCGCATAAGACGTTCCTCGCAATGACGGATTTAGATAGGTATTTTCATCCTCATCTGGTGCTTCGAAAGTAGCATGAGGGTCTATCCCTCTCATAAAAGAGAGAGATAGAATAGTATCGTTATTTTAAAGAGGGGAGGGATTGGTATATGAAGATCGCCATCTTGGCGGATATTCATGGAAATTATGATGCCTTAGAAGCAGTCGCACTTCACCTCAATGATGTCGATAGCCTGGTTGTTCTGGGAGATATTGTCGGATATGGTGCTGAACCAGAACGTTGTGTTCAGTGGGTCATGAAACAAAGAGCCGATACCATTTTAGGAAATCATGACGCTGCTTGTGTTGGAATCCTTCCTATAACCTGGTTTAACTCCTTAGCTGCTAACGCACTTTTTTGGACTAAAAATCAACTCTCCGTTTATAGCCAAAGTTTTTTTCAAAAAATACCCCAAGTAGTCTCCAACTATGTGAATGCACATTGGGTTCATGGTAGTTTAAGAAAACCATTAGAAGAATACATTGATATGGTTGAAAGTGCTCGTGAAATTTTCAATAGTCATGATTTTCAAACTTGTTTTTTTGGCCACACTCATGTTGCTGAAGCTTTTCTCTTCCACGAAGGCAAGGTCTTCAATCCCCCCTTTCCTAAAGGAGGAGAGATTCAACTTCATCCCCAAAAACGCTACTTGATTAATCCGGGAAGCGTCGGTCAACCTCGTGACGGAAATCCCCAAGCCTCTTTTGCTCTCTATGATACCGAAAAAGGTATAGTCAAAATCAATCGAATTCGGTATAATATCCAGCGTGCAGCCGATAAAATTATTACTGCAGGACTTCCAGAGTACCTTTCCATACGATTGTTTTCTGGACGATAAACGAAATATGCGCCCGTAGCTCAATTGGACAGAGCGTCGGCCTCCGGAGCCAAAGGTTGGAGGTTCAAATCCTCTCGGGCGCACCAGTCTTTGTTTTAATACCTTTTTCTTTCCCTTGATAAACCTTTCTGGTTTTTAAATTCGAAAGCTACCGCTTTTTTTATCGATTGTAAAAACTCATTGACTTTGAATGCCAAATCTAAAAATATCCTTATAATTTTTAATAATTTTCTTGTATGTTATTATATACTTAAATAATACTTTATATATAATTATATTTAAATGTATCATTTATTATTAGTTGATTTTCTATATAATAAATCGATGTACATTTTGATATTTTAAACGATTTAAACAATATTTATTTATAAAGGAGGTGCATCTAATTCCTTCAATATTAAAATTAATACAGAGAACTTTTTAATAATTTATTATTGAAAAATTGGGAGGGAAAAAGTAATGAAAAAACTTCTGAGTTTAATTATTATTTTTGGGATATTATCTTTAAGTTTTTGTGCTATTGCACAAGAAGAACCCGTCTATCTTGGTACAGCCATTAGAAGCCTATCAAACCCCTACCATGCGGTTTGGGCTGATGGAGCTACTGCATTTGCTAATTCCTTAGGTTGGAAAGATTATAATGTTATTCAAACCTGTGAAGGTTCTAGTGAAAAACAATTAAATGATATTAAAGCTTTGGTAGCTCGTTCCCAAGGGAATGTGGTTTTCTCGATCGACCCAAACCAATCAACTGATGCGCCTGCTATTGCCAATGAATTAGAAAAAAGTAGTGTTTACTTTATTACCTGGTGGAATAAACCTGATGATGTGTCAGTTGCCGATTACAAATATTGGGTATGCCATATAACCTTTGATAACCGTGCCTCGGGATATAATACAGCCAAAGCAATATTTGATGCTGTTGGTGGCTCAGGAAAAGTTTTCGCTCTTCAAGGATTGTTAGGAAATAGCGCTGCAATTGAACGTTGGGAAGGTTTCGAAAAAGCTCTAACCGAATATCCGGAAATAGAACTAGTCGGTTGGCAAGCTGCTGATTGGGAAAAAGTTAAAGCCTATAATCATGTTTCCAATGCTCTGATAGCAGATCCCGATATAAAAGCAATATGGTGCGCTAATGACTCAATGGCAATTGGAGCCTTAGAAGCTTTGCGTGCTCGTGAATTGGTGGGTAAAGTTCCAGTATCAGGCGTTGATGCTATCCCTGAAATGATTACTGCTATTAAAAATAAAGAAGCTATTGCTACTGTGGCTTCTGATGCTTTTTGGCAAGGAGGAATGGGTTTATCCATACCCTTAGCGGTAAAACAAGGCAAAATTAAAATGGAAGAACTTCCAGAAAATAAAAGAGAATGGATTGCCCAGACAATTTTAATTACCCAAGAAAATATTGATTGGTATATAGAAAACTATGTGGAAGGAACTCCAGAATATAATTGGAATGATTATTGGGGAAAATGGGTAAGGGGTATAAAAGAATAGAGTTATTCAATAAAATAAATTTAGCCCGGTTGATTAAACCGGGCTAAATTTATTAAGGAGGGATAAAAAACTTGGAAGTAAAAATAGCTGAGTCCTCTAATGATAAAAAAAACTGGGTTAGTAAAATTGCAGTAAATCCTTCCCTGTTAGCATTAATTGTTTTAATTATTTTTTTTAGTTTTATAAATCCTCATTTCTTTACCTTATCAAATTTGTTTAATATTTTAGATTTAGCCTCTTTACTTATAATTACTTCTTTGTCTTTGGCTCTTGTTCTTATGATGGGGAGCATTGACCTTTCAGTAGAGGGCGTAGTAGGTTTATGTGGCGTAATTGCCAGCTTATTAGTAAAGAATTTTTCTAATTCAAATAACTTTGGTTTTTTTACATTAGCAATTTGTGGAGCCGTTGGAGCTAGTTTTGGCTTTTTGAGTGGTTTTATTCTTTCCCGTCTCAAAATACCCTCATTTATGGTCACTTTAGGTATTGGATATATAACCACAGGTTTTGGAGTTCTTATTACTCGTGGTAATCCGGTAGTGATTATTGACTGGACTTTTCGTCAGTTAAGCATTGGAAAATTAGGTTTTTTACCTTTTCCCTTTATTTTGGCACTATTTTTATTCTTTGTTATATGGTTTTTAAACGAAAGGACTACTTTTGGAAGGTACATTTTAGCCATGGGTGGAGATGAAATTATTGTCCAAGACCTTGGTATTCCAACTTCTAAGATTAAAACCCAAGTATTTCTGATTGGTGGCTTTCTCTATGGAATAGTTGGAGCTTTATTGACTGCCCGTTTAGGTTCTGGAGATATTACAGCCCCTTTAGGCTTCACCTTTGATTCTATTGGGTCATGTGTTTTAGGAGGTATTGCAATAACTGGAGGAGTAGGTAATATTCCTCGTGCTCTCATCGGAGTATTTATACTAACAATTTTACGTAATGGTATGGTTTTAATGAGCGTAAGTCCCTATGTCCAACAAGGGATTATCGGAGTTATATTAATTACTACAGTTGCTTTAACAATTGATCGTAAAAAAATAAAAATTATGAAATAACACGGCTTTTTTAACCGGACCTTTGGGAGGTTAATTTCTATGAAGCCAGTTTTGATAATGGAAAATATTTCAAAGACTTTTCCGGGAGTTCGTGCCTTGGAAGGAATAAATTTTGAGATCTTTCCAAATGAAATTGTTGGCTTAGTTGGAGAAAATGGAGCGGGTAAAAGTACATTAATGAAAATTTTAGCTGGTGTTTATCAATGCGACCAAGGTGAGATTACTCTTCGAGACCAAAAAGTCCAAGTTAAAAATCCCCAAGAAGCAAGAACGCTGGGAATAGGAATGGTTTTTCAAGAACAAGCTGTTTTGTCGAACATGATGGTTTATGAAAACATCTTTTTGGGCCGAGAAAAAATTTTTACATATAACGGTTTATTAAACCGAAGAACAATGTTAAAGGAAGCAAAAAAAATTCTGCAAGAAATTGGTATTGATCTATCTCTCCAAGCCTACTTGCATGAGCTTAATTTTATGGAACGTCAAATGATAGAAATTGCCCGAAATATCTGGCTAGCTCGGCAAATTCAGGTTGAAAATCCTATTATTATTCTTGATGAACCCACAACCGTTTTAGAAGAGGAAGAAATTAAAAGGCTATTCGCTAAATTAAGAGAGTTAAAGAGAAAGGTATCTTTTATCTATATTTCTCATCGTTTAAAGGAAATTGTTGAATTATGTGATAGGGTTTATGTCCTTAAGGACGGCAAAAATGCTGGATGTTTTTTAAAAAATGATGTCACTGAAGAACTTTTACGTTCAAAAATGGTTGGTCGAGAATTACAAGAAGAATATTACTTGGTCTCAAAACAAAGAAAACCGACTGATAAAGTTGTTTTAGAAATCCGGGATTGTACAAAAACCGGCTCTTTTTATAATATTTCTTTTAAATTGCTTCAAGGAGAAATACTTAGCATCTGTGGAACTGTTGGTTCTGGAAAGGAAGAGCTTTGTAAGGCTCTATATGGTGAAACCAAACTTACCTCTGGGACAATTCTAATTGAAGGAAAACCAGAAAGTATAAATTTACCTTCTCAAGCATTTTCTTTAGGTATTGGTTATATTTCTGAAGATAGAAGAAACGAGGGTTTAGTGCTACATCTTCCTGTATTTGAAAACATTACCTTACCTATTATTCATCGTCTTAAAAAAGGATTTCTTATTAAAAGAGAAGAACAATTTAAACTCACAAGAGAAATGATGGCAAAACTTCAAATTAAAGCTCCTTCTCCATTAGTTTTGTGCTTTAACTTAAGCGGAGGTAATCAGCAAAAGGTTGTTATTGCAAAATGGTTACTTTCCAATGTTAAAGTGCTCATCATGTCCCACCCAACCCGTGGAGTAGATGTTGGGGCGAAACATGAAATTTATGGCCTGATTAGAGAATTAGCTGAAAACGGAATGGCAATGATTATTATGGGAGATAGTTTTGAAGAAGATATTGGTTTAGCTAACCGGATTATAGTTATGAAAGATGGAAAAATTAGTGGTATCTTGGATGCTAATATTTCTAAACCTACTCCTTCAGATCTCATTCAATATGTAGTTTAAATTAATTTATGTATTGATATCAATATAAGGGGGATAAAAGTGGATAAAGGAAGATTGTTAGCTTTGAGTGTGGTTATTGTACTTTTTTTTGCTTTAGCCATCTCCAATCCAGGAGCTTTTCTTTCTGGTTATAATATCGGAACACTTTTAGATTATGCAGCCACTTATTTTATAGCAGCTATAGGTTTGACTTTTGTGATTATGGTTGGAAGCATAGATTTATCAATAGGTGGAATGCTTTCTCTGCTAACAGTCATATTTGTTTTAACTCTCAATTCTTTTGGATTCTTAGCCTATATCATCACAATTAGCTTAGGTTTTCTCTTGGGAACAATCAATGGCTTAGTTTTTACCAGGCTTAAAATCCCTTCTTTTATAGGAACCTTTGGTGCTTCAGGTGTATTTGCCAGCTTAGCTTTAATTATATCGGGAGGGCGTCCAATTGGTTTGCGTTCTCAAGCTTTTTCACTTCTTAGCCCACTGACTTTTGAAATTGGAATTATAAAAGGATCTCATATTTTAGCTTTTATTCTTTTTGGAATTTTTTTCTTAATTCAAAATTCAACTCCTTTTGGAAAATATGTTGCAGCTATTGGTAACTCTGAAAGAGCAACTTTGCTCAGTGGTATAAATGTAGATAGGAATAAGATTTTTTGTTTTGCCTTATCCGGTCTTTCAGCTGCTTTAGCTTCTATAGTATTAGTATCTCGAATGTTAAGCGGAGACCCAACTATCGGAACCCCGTATCAGCTTCAAATAATTGCTACTGTGGTAGTGGGAGGAACCGCTCTAACTGGTGGGGTAGGGGGTATCTTTAACACCTTGCTTGGAACTTTAATTATTACTTTGGTGGGAAATGGTTTATATGTAATAGGTATCGATGTTTATTATCAAATGATAATAACTGGTATCATTACAATGGTGGCGGTTATTTTAACTTTGGATCGAACTAAGATAAAAATTGTGAAATAATTCTATAACTAGAGAAATGAATTTTTGTTAAAATCTTAAAAAAGGGGCTAAAATCACTTAAAAATGAGTTCTTCAGTTAGTTTATTTTAAGCTATCCTTATTTATAATATATTTCTAAAATAAATAAAAAAGCCACGGATTCTAACGAACTTTGTACCTTCTTCCCGCTAAGGTGCTTAATGGCCACTCGTTCATC
>MWBQ01000201.1 GCA_002069605.1 Candidatus Atribacteria bacterium ADurb.Bin276 | reverse complement strand
ATCCTCACGGCTTCATAAAGCGAAGCCTCAGGATGACGGATTAAAAACACCCTCCCCGCCGAAAGACGGCACCCCTCCAAGGAGGGGAATTGTTTGACTTATTCTTACTCATTTTGTTTTGATCATTATTTACTCATTTCGGTATTTTCAGGATAGACCCTCATGCCACTTAGGTGGCACCAGATGAAAATGAAAATTTGGTTCATTTTAATCGGTTCCTCATAAAAAGGAAAGGGAGATATAATAATACATGACCTTTTTATAAGATTGTTAAACCATGATCGCTGATTTATTTATAAAAGGAGGAATAAATGATTATCAGTGCTAGCCGGCGAACCGATATTCCCGCTTTTTATGGCGAATGGTTTATGAGACGACTCAAAGATGGATTTGTGGTTATTCCCAATCCGTTCAATACTCACCGTTTTAGCATCCAATCACTTAGCCCTAATGACGTAGAAGCAATTGTCTTTTGGAGCAAAAACCCTCTTCCCCTTATCACCTTCCTTTCCGCAATAGATCGTTTGGGTTTTCATAATCGGTATCTTTTCCATTTTACATTAAATCCTTATTATCAAACCGTATTTGAGCCGCATCTTCCGCCTTTGTCAGAGAGAATTGACACTTTTTCCAGGCTTGCTGATACTATAGGACAGACAAGAATTATTTGGCGCTATGACCCAATTATCTTTTGTAAGGGAAATCTTAAGCTTGATTTAACCTTTCATCAACAAGCTTTTTTCCATTTAATTAAGTTCTTACATCCCTTTACCAAGAAAGTAGTAGTCAGTTTTCTCGATTTCTATAAAAAAAATCACTGGTTTTTTAAAACACTAAAAAAACAATATAACCTTGAGATAATTGAACCGGACCTAAATGTTATTGATGATCTGACTAAAAATATTACAGAAACTGCCAATAGCTTCGGAATTGAGGTTTTTGGATGCTGCGAAAAAACCGAATATTCCAAGGTTATGAAAAAGAATGGGATTAAACCGGGAAGATGTATTCATTTTAATGATATTGAAAGTGCTCTCCCAGAGGTAAAAATCCCCAAAAAAATACAAAAAAAAGATCCTGGTCAAAGAGCTAATTGTGGCTGCACAATTAGTAAGGATATTGGTGTCTACCATACTTGCTGGTACCGTTGTGGATATTGCTATGCAACCGATTTTCGTCGATTCAAACCCAACTCTAGCTTAAGCCTTCCTTACCTATAATAAAAAATTATTTTTAATTTTTCCTCAAAATAAATTTAACTCCCTTTCTTCTCCGGTTTTCGATAGGGACCAGGGATAAACTCAACTGTAGGCCGATTTTGCTGAGTTTGAGGGTAAAGTTCCATTAGGTCATAGATTTCCTGTGGAATACCAATGCGAACCGGCAATCCCATTTCCTGAGCTAATTCCACAGTAATTGGAAAATCATGAGTCCAGATACCGGTACTTAATATATCTGCTAATTTTTTAGCTTTTTCTTCTTCAACCTTATCTTTGACTAAATCATAAACCACCTGATAAACTTGATTGATAGCCTTTCGAGCAATATCTCCTAAAATCAAAGTCTCATCATCTCGATTGGGATTGGGTATTTCTAATGCCCTTAATACAGATGCCGCTGGATATTGAGAATGCATAGTTCCAATTTGAGGATCAACCGGTCCTATAACGGCGTTGGGATCCATTACTACCTCATCGGCAGCCAATGCTATCAGCGAACCACCTGACATGGAGTAGTGTGGAATAAATACCGTCACTTTTGCTGGATGCTTTTTGATGGCTCGGGCAATTTGTTCTGCAGCTAGAACTATTCCTCCTGGTGTATGCAAAATGAGATCAATAGGAATGTTTTTGTTGGTTAAATGAATAGCTCTCAAAATTTTTTCAGAATCTTCAATATTGATATAACGAGCAATAGGGAATCCAAAAAAAGACATTTCTTCCTGGCGATGAATAAGGACAATAACCCGCGATCCTCGTTTTCGTTCCAAACTTCGAATAAAAAAATATCTTTGCTGCTGAAGTGCCTTCATTTGAATAATAGGATAAATCATAATAATTAAAAAAATAATTATCACGATATTCCAGAACACAGAACAAGACCTCCTTAAATTCATTTATATATATTACAAAAACCATGTTTACTTTTAAACCATTTAAGGGGAACAGATATTTCTTTTAATGGTTATATATTGAAATAAGGATAAAATCTATTATAAATGGTAAATCCAAACCCGACTACTCTATTTTGTTACGAGGGAGGTCATTATGAGCCAAAACCGTGAAAAGTGGGTGAAGGAGATTTTTCGGCAAACTGTCATCAAAGCAGTGGAAAAAGGAGAAGAGATACAGGATAAAATTCAAAAATTAACCGAAGAAATTATCAACTCTGAAATCAAAAATCTTGGCTTAACCCGGGAAAAAATGAAAATCTTAGCCCAAAATGCAATGGAAGGAATTATTGAAGGGACAAAAGAAACCCGAGAAAAGACTGAAGAGTTTAACCAAAAAGCCGTTAACGGGATAATAGCTGCCGTTCGAAACATTCCTGAGTTAAACAAAACGAAAACTCGAGAATATATCAAACACGCGGTTTTTGGAATTAAAGCAACACTAAACAATGCTGGGGATAAAATGATGGATTCGCTGTATAGTGCTCTTGAAAACATATTTGAGCTCAAACAAAAAGCCAGAGTTACGTTTAAATGTATGGCACCAAATGCTTCACAGGTTTACTTAGTTGGATCTTTTAATGATTGGAACCCTACCGTCACTCCTCTCAAAAAAACCCTTAAAGGGCACTGGAGCGTTACCCTCACCATCCCTCAAGGAAGTTATGAATACCGTTATTTAGTTGATAATCAGTGGTTCACTGACCCGAATACCCCCCACATTTTTAACCAATTTGGTACCGAAAATTCTGTTCTCGTCGTAGGAGAATAATTAATCTTTATTCATAATTTTAGTTCCACTTACCAACTCTCCTATAAAATTTAAAAGGAAAGCTGGTAAGTGGATTATCGGTTAAATTCTCGGTAAATTCGAAAAGTGCTTTTTAAAAGTGTTTTCATCCATTTTGGCAATACTGGAAAGTTTAGATAGCTGATCCGGGCTATTTAATTCTTTAGGTTCGAGTAAGGTCATGAAAGCTCTGGCAACCTTATAATTGTAGGAATAGGTATTTACTAAACGAATGGTTTTCTTTCCACTATCGGGATCCATAATTTGATGGAAAGGAATAGGGTTAAGATTCCCCTCTACCAAACTGATCATAGCTCCAGCTTCTTTAAAGTCAGCATTATAATCATCGCCAAGGAGGAAATCCATTGCTCCATATCCCAACTCACGAGTATATTCAATATCAAAGGGGATTGGATCAGCACATCTTAGTTCATATCCGATGTCTTTGGTTACTATAGTTATTTTTTGTTCTCTCTCCGCATAACGATTCTCAATTTCCCGTTTTAAAAGGTCACCTAAGGGCACTTCAGCCAATCGAGGATGTCCGTGTGGATCTTTAGGTATGGGTCTACCCAAAACTTTTTCTAACTGTTCAAAATCACCAAATTTATAAGCTACTCCTTCAGCTATTACACCAATTCCCCAATCCATGCCTTGAAGCTTTCTTTTGAGCATTGAACCTTCGATAATATCACAAACACTTTTTAAAGTCGTTTTTCCATGACCAAACTGTTCGGGAATAATGGTCAAGGTCGCTCCAGCAGCTATTCCCATCCCTAAAGCTAAATGCCCGGCGCTCCGCCCCATAGCAACAACAAAATACCATCGACCCGTCGTCCGGGCATCTTCTAATAAATTCTTTAAAAGGTCGGTACCTAATTCTCGAGCTGTTTGAAATCCAAAGGTTGGCATTTCACCGGGTAAGGGTAAATCATTATCAATTGTTTTAGGAACATGAGCGACATAAAAATTCTTAATCTCTTTGGAAATAATACTGGCACTAAAAGCAGTATCATCTCCTCCGGTCGTTACGAGGTAACCGATATCCATTATTTCCATGGCTTTCTTCACATTGTTTACTTTTTCAGTATCGATTTTTCCATTCTTAATTAAACTGTCTCGGGCAGTTCCTAATATCGATCCACCCTTAAAATGAATTCCATTAACAACTTTTCGATCCAAAGTTATAGTATGTACTTTTGGATCAAAATCAGCTGAAGAAATCCATTTGAATCCGTTATAAATACCCACTACTTCATAACCTCTTTGGATTGATTCAAGCGTTACTGAAGATATAACACCGTTTAGACCTGGTGCTGGACCACCACCCACCAGAATTGCTACTTTCTTTTTTCCCATAACGAAGTTCTACCTCCTTCTCAATCATCCCCATCAGTTTGGGTCGATTTTATATTAATTTTTGGAATTTTCACAATATGCTCAAAATCCTCGCCATATTATAACTCAATTATATAAAGACCAATCAAAAAATATTAACCTAAAAAATTCACTCCTATAAGTGGAATTTAGGAATTCTTCCAATTCCCTTTCCTGAGTAGTTAAAAATCTTTTCCAAGGAAGGTTTTTAAACCTATAAATGCAGTTTCATTTTTTTCTCAATAAACCTATAAGAAAATCGCCAAAAACTAGACCAACAAATATTTTATAAGTATTTTAGGGGAGCGAGTTTATTGAGTTGGTTTTTGGTCATTGATCCACTACGATTTGCACCAAGAAGACTCTCAAGATGGAATAGAACATCCCGATGGTTAGCAACTCTTAAAAAAACTGATTTTTCTAAAATGAACCAATAACGAGATAATAAAACTGCAAGGAAAGATTAAATTTTATCTCTCCTTGCAGTTCTCAAAGTATCACTTATTTTTTCTCAATAGCTTTAACTGGGACAAACAATGTCCGCCCAGCTCGGCTGATTAGAAGAATTGCCGTATCACCTGGTTCGACTTTATTTAAAACTGCTTTAAATTCTTCGACCGAAGAAACATCAATTCGATTGATTTGGAGTATAACATCACCAGCTCTTAACCCGGCTTCTTCAGCTGGACCTCCCGGTGTTATCAAAACAACTACCACTCCTTTACTTTCAGTAAATCCATATTTTTGTTGGAGATCTGCTGTAATTTCACTTATATCCATACCCAAATCTACCTTTTGAGGAGTTATATCAACAGAAGGTATAATCGCTGTTTCATCTTCCAATTCTTCTAACTGTACTTCGATGGTTTTCTTTTCACCATTTCTCCAAACTTGGATGTTTGCTGAGTCACCTGGTTTTAAAGACCGAATGGTATTTTGAAGGTGTTTGGTATCGGTGATTTCTTGATCATTGACTGAAAGGATAATATCACCTCGTTGAAAATTTGCTTTCGCCGCTGGTCCATTCTCAATAACATCGGCAACTAATGCTCCGGTAGTTCCTTCATAGCCAAACTGTTTTCCAATTTCTGGTGTAACATTTTGAATGTAGACCCCTAACCAGGATCGGACAACTTTCCCTTTTTCGATTAATTGATCAAGTATCGATTTTGCCATATTGATAGGAATCGCAAACCCAACTCCCTGGGCAAAAGGAATAATAGCAGTATTGATACCAATTACCTCTCCATCCAAATTTAAGAGCGGTCCACCGCTATTTCCTGGATTAATAGCAGCATCCGTTTGCAAAAAGTTTTCATATTCTTGTCCAGAATCACCCGATGGTACTGCACGCCCTTTAGCGCTCAATACTCCCATAGTTACCGTATGGGAAAGACCATAAGGGTTCCCAATTGCTACTACAAATTCACCTACTCGGGCAGTATCAGAATCACCCAGGGAAAGGGTAGGAAGATTTTCCGCCTCAACTTTAACAACAGCTATATCGGTTAAAGAATCGGCACCAATTACTTTTCCAGAAAATTCTCTTCCATCCAATAAAGTAACCTTTATTTCGTCAGCACCTTCAACCACATGATTATTGGTAATAATATACCCATCTTCGCGAAAAATAAAACCGGTTCCAATGCCTCTTTGAGGTACTTCCCGTTGAAACTGTTCAGGTATTTGATCAAAGAATGGAGCAAAGGGAGCAAAGGGTGAAGTAACCGTCATAGTTTTTGAGGTATTTACATTGACTACAGATGGACTCACCCTATCGACGATATCAGGAATAATATCGTTTACTTCAGGCAGAACAGTAGCTGCCCAGGAAAAGCTGCTTAAGGTAAAAAACACAAACATTGATAATAAAAATCCATAATGTAATTTTTTATTTTTGAACATCTTGGTTCAACCTCCAATTTTACTTTTTATACCATTCATATATTTCTGACTTTTTTTTAGTTCACCGAGTTCCATATTTTTTTATTTTATCTCATATTTTTATAAAAACCCATCTTAATAGTGAATGATTCCCATTTTAGTCTTATCTTTAATCAAAAGAATGGATTAATATTTAATATTCATTCTCAATTGGAATAGAAGTGAGGAAAATAAACTTATAATTAATAAATAACCCATTATTGATGACCTGGAGGAATTTTTATGCCAAAAGTTGAAAAAATTGGACAGGTTTTTGAGTGTAAAATATGTGGAAACGTAGTTGAAATAAAGGCAG
>MWBQ01000200.1 GCA_002069605.1 Candidatus Atribacteria bacterium ADurb.Bin276 | reverse complement strand
AAAGATATAAAGACACCCTCCCCGCCGCGAAAGCGGCACCCCTCCAAGGAGGGGAATTGTTGTATTTATTCCCCCATTGAGGGGGGATTGAAGGGGGGTGTGCCTTTTTTTCGGTTTTTAATCACTTTTAACTATTCATGTATTTACAGGATAGATTTCTCTATTTAAATAATATTTTCGATGATTTTCTTTCCTGTGGAAGTGTTGAAGCTTATAGAAGGCATAAATAAAAATGGCGGAGGGAGTGGGACTCGAACCCACACAGCCTTGCGGCATACCGGTTTTCAAGACCGGCCCCTTGCCAATTCGGACATCCCTCCGCTCAAACCGCAGATGATATTATACCGGTTTTATAATTTTCCTACAACAGGAATTATTCATACCCCATCAATTGATAAGAGGTATCTAAAAACTCCTGGACTTTAATCCCATCATCAATGGTAGCACCCATCGATGGTTTCCCAGCAAATTTCTGGAGAAAATCATGGGCACAAGCAATGTGGGAACGAACCCATCCAACAGCAAATTTTCCCGGAATTCGGTTTGGATAAGGATATTGCTGAACCGATTCAATTTTCTGGAAGCCCCGTTCTCCCCCATAAGCTCCTGGTATTTTTCGGGTATCAAATACTTCTAAAAAATTAGGTTGCATCGAGTTAAAGCGTAGAGCTCCCAGGCTCCCTTCAATCTCCAAACGCATTTCATCGCAACTTCCAGTGGCGAACCGGCTCACTTCTATGGTACCTGGAGACTGGTTTTCAAGCACAAAGTCGACTTGAGACCAGTCATCAACATAAACCTTTTCTAATTCTTGAGTTTGAGCTGATCTTGGGCGCTCGGTGATAAAAGTCCTTCCTTTAGCACTTACAATCGTTGTGTTCCCGATAAGGTAGTGGATAAGATCGGAAAGATGTGACCCCAAATCAGCAAGAACCCCACCACCAGCGATTTCTTTTCTTAATCTCCAGCTCATGGGTCGGGTTGGATCACCATATCCTGAGTGAAGATAAGTACCACGTACTCGATAGATTTCACCAATCAAACCATTATCAATAAGTTGCTTAGCCCTTAGAATCGCTGCAACAAAACGATTTTGAAATGACATTCCAAAAACTACTTGGTTCTTAATAATTATCTGTTTCATTTCTAACGCTTCATCAAGCTTCATAGCAAGGGGCTTATCGCAATATATTGCCTTCCCGGTTTGAGCTGCACTTAGAACTGCTTTTAAATGGTGGGCATTGGGAAGAGCTATTACAATGATGTCAATATCCTTCCGCTCACAGAGTTCATCAATTGAACTGGTTACAAAGGGAACTCCGGTTTCTTGTTGTGCTTTTATGGCGGTATCTGGCCGAGAAGTACAAATACCACGGATCTCAGGAATATAAGGAAGATCAGTGTAATAATAAGGAAGGGATTGAAAAGCTAAAGCGTGCACATTTCCAATAAATCCAAAACCAGCAATTCCAATTCCAACTTTTTTCATTTCAAATCACCCGATACTGAGGAGTAATAAGTTCTAATCCTTGCATGTAAGGACGAAGCACATCAGGAATAACAACTGTGCCATTTTCCTGTTGATAATTTTCAAGAATTGCAACTGCAGTACGACCAATCGCCAACCCAGAACCGTTTAAGGTGTGAATAAAACCGACCTTCCCGGCTTTATTTCGATAACGAATATTTGCCCGCCGAGCTTGGAAGTCTTCGAAATTACTACAGGAAGATATTTCTCGGTAGGTTTTTTGTGATGGAATCCACACTTCGATATCATAGGTTTTTGCTGATGAAAAACCCAAATCACCACTACAGAGGGCAACTACTCGATAAGGGAGTTGGAGCACTTTAAGCACTTCTTCGGCATTGGCTAAAAGCTTTTCCAGTTCATCATAGGATGTTTCAGGTGCAACAAATTTAACTAACTCAACTTTATTGAATTGATGTTGTCGAATGAGACCACGAACATCTTTTCCATAAGAACCAGCTTCCCTTCTAAAACAAGCCGTATAAGAAGTATAGTAAAGGGGAAGAATTTCATCAGGCAGAATTTCATCAGCATGATAATTGGTCACAGGTACTTCAGCAGTTGGTATTAAATAAAGGTCATCCTGGCATTTATACAGTTCATCAGCAAATTTGGGGAGTTGGCCGGTTCCGGTCATAGATTTCTGATTTACCAGGAAAGGAGGAAAAATCTCTTGATATCCATGTTGTTGGGTATGAAGGTCAAGCATAAAATTCATAATTGCTCTCTCTAAACGCGCGCCCAAACCTTTGAGGACCGTGAAACGGGAAGCGGCAATTTTAGATCCCCTTTCAAAATCAAGGATATCCAATCCTTCTCCAATATCCCAATGAGGACGTGGTTCAAAATCGAATTCTCGGGGTTTACCCCAGCTCCTAACCACTCGGTTACAACTTTCATCCTGCCCGATTGGAACCGTTTCGTGGGGTATGTTGGGTATCCATAACTGTTTCTCTTTCCATTCCTCTTCGGTCGCTTTCAACTTATCATCGATAATTTTGATTTGTTCGGCAATATTTTGAACATTTTTCATTAAATCTTCGGTATCTTTTCCTTCTTTTTTCAGAAAACCGATTTTCTTGGATTCCTCATTTCTTTTCTGTTTTAAAAGATCAGCTTCCTGTTGTAATGATCGGCGTTGATCATCCAAAGAAAAAAGTTCGTCCAAATCAAACTCGGTGTTTCGATTTTTAAGGGCAGTTATTATTATTTCACGATTATCTCGTACCCATTTCCAATCTAACATAATTGTCGCTCCTTTGCTGAAATTATCTATCCT
>MWBQ01000199.1 GCA_002069605.1 Candidatus Atribacteria bacterium ADurb.Bin276 | reverse complement strand
TGATATCCCATTCTTTTTGCCAGTAATAGCGATAATTTTCTGCTTCTCCAATTGAAAGATAGGATAGGATTAAACGTTTACCACCATTTATTTTTTCTTTTAAATGATAAACTTCTTCATTGGTAAACATTTCAAAATCTGAAAAATAGGCGTCAATTATTAGTAAGTCGTAGTTGGTTTGAGAGAGAGCCTCAATCATTTCTTCTTTATTAGAAAAACCTGAAGGATTAATTAAATAGAGAAAATTCTTAGCCTGAATTATTTTTTCAACATTTTTGGAGTTCTCATGATAGGGTTTTGAAGAATTCATTGGAATGATGTCCATTTCACGGCTTTCAGAAGCGAAACTAATAAAATGCTGTAAATTGTTCCTTTCAAAAGAGTTCTTGATATTGAAAGTATTTGAGCAATAATCGGTGATTAAAACAGCTTTACCCAAAGCTTGTATTTTGTTCAAGAAACTAAGCCAATCTGAAGTTATATCTTCAGGTGTGGGTTCATCATCACCAAGAAAACCAAAAAATAATTCTTCTTGGCCAACCCCATCTATTGCTGTGAGGTATTCGGAGATCAGCACGCCTTCCGGTTCGCCGTTAGTAGTAAGGAGGCTGAGTCCATTCTGAGGAACAATTATAAAATTGGGATGAAATTGATGAGAATATCTGGAAATTGCCTGGATAAAATGACGCATCTCATCTCGATAAAAAAAAGAATCACTATCAGAGGGGTTTAGGTTTACCAAATCTTGGCAATAGGTTATTCCTGATAGCACGATAATAAAAAGGAGAATAGTAAAGGTAATCTGATTTAAAAAGAATATTTTTCGCATTGCTTATCTTTATTGATTATTATTCAAACAATTTTTAAGAATATTTTAAATCATCTCGATTTTAACATTGACCTGGCCACCGATATTTGATCCATCAAAAATAACATAGGTGTAGGTTCCAGATTGGGTGAGAATAAGTTCAGAGGTATTGACACCATTCAATGAACTACCCAAGTCTGGCGTATATATACTCGTCATCCCATCTGGATATTCAAGGGAACCGTAAGGTTCCATCATTGAGCTTGAACCGGTTAAGGTGATTCGAATTCTTTGCCCGTTATTGGCGGAAAATGTCACTTCTGCAAATCCACCACCTGCTCCTATCGTTCTATTAGTATTGACTAAAGTTGGCGGAAGTTGTTGACCAGTTGGTTGAGGAGTTTGATTCGGAATACATATATTTATTATATTACTCCAAATTTTTTTAGTATATATAAAAATAGGAAAGGAAGTTGTTGGTCTACCTCGAAAATACTGTAATAAAAGAGTTACCTCCTCATCATGGCCTTCTCCCATTTTTTTATTTTTTTCCTCTCCCATGGGGAAAGAGGAGCTGTTTATTTCGTCATCCTGAGGATTCGCTTTTCGAATCCGTGAGGATCTCATCTTTTACATTTTGTAGAATTGGGGAATTGGAAAAGATGAGATCCTCACGTCGTCCGGTAAAAAACTCCGGACTCCTCAGAATAATAAATTGGTTAAATGAGATTGCTATGTTGTACAGTAATCTTTTCGTAATGATAAATTTAGAGTGAGCATAAGGGTTAATCCTGAATAAATTTTGATAACTGCGTATCATTCATTGACGATAGGAAAATTTACCAAAAATTTAAGGGTAATCTTTTTCGAAAAGTGTAATTTTTCATTGAATTAATTTTGGTAAAATGAATAGAAAAGGTATCATATATAAAATAGTTATTAAGATTATCTGATCATTTTTGAAAAAAACGAGATAAAGGAATATTATTAAATGAAAATTGCTTTATTGAGTATGAAAGAAAAACAAATTTTTCGAGAGACAATGCGAATATTCCACTATTCTATAATCTTGATACTGATTGTTTTATCTATTTCTTTATCTGCTTATTCTGCTGAAAAACCAGTGGTTTTTTGGGTACCGCTCAAGGATATTCCTGATTTTGGAGCTGTGGAATGGGGCCTAGCCAGCTTTGCCAAGAGGTCTTTGTTAGAAGCCGAAAAACAAGGTGCCGAGATCGTGGTATTCGAAATTGATACTTTTGGGGGACGGGTTGATGCTATGCTCTTTATAAAAGACCTGATCATGCAAGCTCCAATGAAAACTGTGGCTTTCATTAATTCCAAAGCCTGGTCGGCAGGAGTCTTTTTAGCTCTTTCCTGCCAAAAGATTATCATGGTACCGGATGGAAGCATTGGAGCCGCTGAACCGAGAACTGGTCAGGAGACCGCAGAAACCCCTCCCGATCCCAAAACTGTTTCAGCCATTCGAGGGCAAATTGAAGCTTTAGCAGAAGCTCGTAATCGTGACCCTCAGCTATTCGCTGCGATGGTCGACCGAAACGTAGAAATAGCAGGCTTAAAAGAGAAAGGGGAATTGTTAACCCTGACAGCAGCAACTGCTTTAGAAAGAGGAGCTGCCGATCATCTGGCTCAAAACCAGCAAGAAGTGTTTAAGGCATTGGGATTAGAAGATCCGATTGTTGTTACGCCATCTCCTTCCTGGTCGGAAACTTTAGCTAGGATTTTAACCCATCCAACTATTATTCCAATTTTACTCCTTATTGCTTTTGGGGGTATTTTCCTTGAGATAATGACACCTGGGTTTGGCTTTCCAGGAATAGCCGGAATTATTGCTTTGCTCCTCTTCTTTGGAGGGAGGTATTTTGCTGGTCTCGCCGGATGGGAACCTTTGATGCTTTTTGTAGCTGGAATTCTTTTGTTGGCTTTGGAATTGTTAGTTATTCCCGGTTTTGGTGTCACTGGTATTACCGGTATTAGTGCTTTGGTGATTTCCCTCTATATGGTTTTAAGGACTACCAGTATTCTTTTCTGGGAAGTTGCTTTTAGCCAACTGTTGTTCTATATGGCTATAATGGGAGGGATTTTCTTAATATTGCTTTTCTTTTTACCCAATAATCCCATTTGGAAAAAACTGGGATTACATAAAAAGGATCAGGAAAAAGAAATTCCCGAAGAGAAAATATTAAATTATCAAAGTTTAGTGGGGAAAAAAGGGATAACCAAATCAATGCTCCGACCGGCGGGTATTGTTGAAATCGAAGGAAGACGATATGACGTGGTGACTCGTGGTGAATTTATTGAACCGGGCAAAATGATAACCGTTGATGAAGTGCAAGGGAACCGGATCATAGTCCAAATCGAAAGAGAGGTGTAAATCTATGGATATTACCGGATACTTGATTCCGGCAATCATTATATTAATTCTGGTGATTGTATTTTTTTCACTGGTTCCATTGGGTCTTTGGATATCAGCCTTAGCGGCTGGAGTAAAGATTAGCATTCTTAACTTAATCGGCATGAGACTGAGGCGTGTTCCTCCGGCTAGTATTATCCTACCATTTATAAAAGCTACTAAAGCTGATTTAGAACTTGATGCCGAGTCATTGGAAGCTCATTATTTAGCTGGAGGGAATGTTGACCGGGTGGTTATTTCTTTAATTGCCGCCGAAAGAGCTGGCATACCACTTTCATTTCAAAGAACCTGTGCTATTGACTTAGCTGGCAGAAATGTATTGGAAGCAGTTCAGATGAGTGTTCTTCCTAAAGTTATTGAAACACCCGAGGTTGCCGCTGTTGCTAAAGACGGGATAGAACTCATTGTAAAAGCCCGGGTAACCGTGCGGACCAATATTGATCGTCTGATCGGTGGAGCTACTGAAGAGACTATAATCGCCCGGGTTGGAGAGGGTATCGTAACAACTATTGGATCATCTCATTCTCACAAAGCAGTGTTAGAAAATCCAGATTCCATCTCTAAAACTGTTTTGGAAAAAGGATTGGATGCAGGCACAGCTTTTGAAATTCTCTCTATAGATATTGCTGATATTGATGTGGGAGAAAATATAGGAGCTCGTTTGCAAACCGACCAGGCTGAAGCCGATAAAAGAGTCGCTCAAGCTAAAGCAGAGGAAAGAAGAGCCATGGCTATTGCTAAAGAACAGGAGATGTTAGCTTATACCCAGGAAATGAGAGCGAAAGTGGTTGAAGCTGAAGCTGAAGTCCCCAAAGCATTGGCACATGCTCTGCATGAAGGAAAGTTGGGGTTTATGGATTATTATTCCCTTCAAAATTTGCAAGCCGATACTAAGATGAGAGATAAATTAGGAAAGAAGGAGGATAAGGGAAAACATGAATGAAATTGAAGATAAAAGTGGCTTTATTCCTTACGATGAATCCAATGCTTCCTCATTTGAGGATATAATTCAGGAGAATTTTACCACTTTTTATCTTTTTCATGAGGTATTTTCAAAACCAGCTTGCTACCGGATGAATCCACTGCTGGCTTTTTATCCCTGGAAACCCCAAACCTTGAGGATGTTTCATAAATAGTCAAATGGAATCGTTATGGGTGATTTGGAATTGAAATAAGGACTTTAAAAAGACCCTCATATCACTTTAAATCCATGAAGGTCTTTTTTTATTGATTAACTAACCTTAAAGAAGTAAGGAAGGAATTTAACAAAGAAATAGGACAAAATCAAAGGTGGAATGGAAAGAAGGATAACCGATGCGCAAATTTGTCCCCAGGGAACTTCCATTCCAACCACCGCAAAAGCAGCTGAAGCAACCGGCATAGTCACCGCACGTTGAGAAGTAATGACAAAGGCTAGGAAGAATTCATTCCACAAAAGAATAAAGATAAAGATGCACATACCCAAGATGCTGGGAATTGCTAAAGGTAAAGCAATACGAGAAAAGACTTGAAATTGGGTACATCCTTCTAAGTGAGCAGCTTCCTCGCATTCAACAGGTACCTGCTTGAAACATTCAATTGTTAACCAGATCATGGTGCTAATTGCAATGGTCAGATATGTAAATATAACTGCTGGCATGCTGTCTAGAAGCCTTAACCGCATCCAAATCAAGAAAAAGGGAAGGGCTACCGCGACTGGAGGCATGAATCTTAAAGACAGGATAAAAAAGCGAAGATCGGCACTTCTTTTAAACTTTATCCGAGCAAATATATACCCAACCGGAACACCAAAAATAAATCCCAAAAGAAGAGATATGGGGACTATAATAAGGCTGTTGCGGAGACCGTGCATAAGAGTTGGCATTTGGAGAACTCTTTTATAGTTGTCCATTACTGGGGTGAAGATAAACTTAGGAGGATAACTAATAATATCGACTCTTGACTTAAACGATGACAAAAACATCCAGAGAATCGGGGCTAAAGCAATAATTAGAACGATAATTATGATAATTTTATAGAAAATATTCTTTCCATTTAATCGTGCCATCTGACTAATCCCCTCCATACGATAGTGATCAAAACAATGGTGATCACCAGCATAACAATTGACATTGAAGAGGCGTAAGAGACCCGACCTGCTGAACCAATTCCCTGCCAATAAGCATACATATCCAAAGTTTCGGTAGCAATACCAGGACCACCTGCAGTCAGCACAAATATGAAATCAAATGAACGAAGGGATTCCATCATTTTAATAAAAAAGATTGAGAGAAAGGGTGGAATAATCACTGGGAAGATAATGAAACGATAGAGCTGCCATCTTTTGGCTCCATCGAGTGAGCCAGCTTCGACAATCTCCTTGGGAATATCCTGTAAAAGAATAATGGTTAAAGCTGCAATCAAAAAGGACCACTGCCAGATGTCGATAGCTGCTACTGAGTAAAGAGCATAGGAAGGATTTTCTAAGAAGCCAATAGGGCCAATTCTCAAAAAGCTTAAAAAGTAATTTATAATTCCAATCGATGATGAATACATCAACCGCCACATATAAGCTGCTCCCACCCGGGGAAGGAGTGCGGGTATAATAAAAATAAATAAACAAAGGGTTCTAAAACTCCCTTTTGCATTATCATTGATCAAGGGGGCTAACAATCCAGCACCAAAAAAAACCGAAAATCCAACAGTAATAACCGACCAAAGCAAGGAAATACGGAGAGAATTGAGAAAACGCGCATCAGTGAAGAGTTGAATATAATTTTTCAATCCGACAAATCGAATCGGGCGGGAACTTCTTAGGTCCCAATTTTGCAGTGAATAATAAAAAGCGTTGAGTAGTGGATAGAAGGCTAAAAAAAATAAAATAATAAAAGTTGGAATCATAAATACTAAAAAAAATTGTTTTCTGGTCACTATTGAGCCCCCTTCTTGTTACACTGTTTAAATGGTTGGGAAAGAAGTCCAATTATTTTGATATAATGAATTTAGAAAAGGGGCTCCAAAGAGCCCCTTTTATTTCCTAATCGTTTATTATTTCCCCAAGACTTCTTTTGCATAAGCAACTGCATCATCCAGAGCAGCCTGAATATCATAGGATTGACCAGCATAAGCTTTGGTGAAGAGTTCTTCAAGCTTTACACCCAGATAATCACCAATTTCTGGCCATTCTGGTATTTGCAAAATACACATTTGTTGAATTTTCATCATCTCTACTTGGGCTTCAACAAATTCTGCTGGATAAGCAGCGGCAAATTCGGGGCTGGCAAAAGTTGATTTTCGGGCGTTAGTGAGACCAGAGCCAGCTACAACCTTTCTGATTTCATTTTCTTTGCTGGTAAACCAACCGATGAATTTACCAGCAGCAACTTTCAGCTCTTCAGTTGGACAACCTGCAACTGAAATCCCCAAACCATGAACCGCAGTATTGGAGATGGCACCCATGGGACCGGCGGCTGGTTTTGAGTAGCCTACTTTGTCGTATACGACTGATCCTTTGGGATCCATAGTGTAATCCATTTTCAGGTTGGCGTATTCAACAATAGCAACCTTACCGGCATTAAAGTTATCCATGGCGTCTGACCATGAAAGGGTAGGACTGGGGCTGTGTTTAATGAGCTCAATATAATACTCAACCGCTTTAACGGCTTCGGGTGAATTAAAAACTGGAACACCATTTTCATCCAGATACTGACCACCAAACATCTTGAGATAGGGGCTGAATCTCCAAACATTCATTCCTGATCCGCGAAGTCCTCGGACGGCGGTTCCGTATAACTCAGGAGGATTGTGAAAATGTTTGACAACTTCTAAATATTCGTCGAGGGTTTGTGGAACAGCAATTCCATCTCTTTCAAAGAGGTCTTTCCGATAAAACATCACATTTCCTTCAAATGTCATTGGAGTGCCGTAGGTAATGTCATTAAAAGTTAGAACAGCCACTAATGGCTCAGAAAAATCAGCGAAATCATATTCCTCAGGGTAATAATCTTTAATGGGGATTAACCAGTTGTTGACTGCAAACTCAGCGACGTTAGCTTCGTCGATATAATACACTTGATATTGACCGGCTTTGGTTGACGCATCAAGGCGAGATTTTGATCTTCTTTCTAATTCAGCAAAATAGTGAAAAACAACATCGATATTTTCTTTTTCTTCAAATTCTGGAAGGTATTGTTCAAGAAGCTCCCATTCACGTCGGGGTTGGGTGAGAACATTTATGATAACTTTATTCTGTGCGGAGACTATACCGGGTATTAACAATAAACCCATGGTTATTGTGATTAATAAGAGTATAAATAATGATTTTTTCATTCTCTCTGCCTCCTTTAATAATTAAAGAAAATTATAAAAATGCTGCTTTAGTCAATTTTTCCACTATCACCTCCTAATTTAAAAAATTCATCATTATAACCAATATACATGACAAACTTAAAAAAAACATCGAAATCTCAAAATATATCAATTTTTCAATTTGAGGTATTAAAAGAATTTTTATTTATTGTAATAATATTAAATATCTTAATTAATAAAAGGTACGTAAATGGAGGTTGGTTAAAAATAGTTATAAAAATCCTTCGTCACTCAGAATGTCGGCTACCCAGGAGGCAGCCATAGCTACTACCGTGGTACATTTATCAAGATGAGCTCCAGCTTCTTCGAACTCTTTTCGAACTTCTTTTGATCTTAAACAAAAGGATTTTCCGAAGATTTGTTTGTGGATGTCAGCACAAATCACACTTCCATAGGTTTCAATAAATTTATCATGAAGTCTTTGCGCCATTTGGTAGGCTTGGGATTGTGCCTCTTTATCTCCATTAACTTCTAACATCTCAAAGCGTCTTCCAATAAAACTTCCCATAATCATTATACCTCCCGAATAGCCACCACAGGCTCCATCTCCACAAAGCGCCATTCCACCCGAAAGCCCACTTGCAGATTGAAAAAGGGAGTTATTGTTTTTCCCGGTAAATTTAAAGATGGTTGAGATGAGGCATTGAGCGCACCCACGATAATTTTTTTCGTATTCAAAGCCAATTTCATAACAATCTTTTAATTTTTTAATCTTATAAAAATCTTCCTTAAGAGATATTTTATTGAGGAATTTTTGATACTGTTCAGCAATCAGCTGAATGAGTTCAACTTCCCGGTCAAGCTGACAAAATTCTCGAACGGCTTCTTTTATTGGGTGACTTCTCAAAAACTTTTGGATAATAGTTGTGGCTGGATCGTCTTCAACGGTAAATAATAATGCCGCTGCGGCAGTTTTTGCTAAGAAATATGGCAAGATACCATTTCTAATGCACATCAACGCGGGTCCGATAAGCCGATCTTCTTTTTTTAGCTTTCGAATAGGATCGGCTCCTACCCGATCAATTTTATCTTTTAAGATAGGATTGGCCATATTTTTTAGAACTCGGTTATTCCATTCCTTCATTTCCTCATCAGAATAGCCAAACTCTTTTTGTAGCGCTCGGCTTGATTCCTTGAGTCCTTCGACTGCCATTTGTTGGATTTCCTCATCCTGTATAGATTCAATAATGTATTGATATCCCCTTTGCTTCCCCAGGTAGGCATACACAGCGTGAATGGTATTATAGGTATACATTTTTCTTTTTTCTTCATGTGCCATATTAGTGGTATATAATAAGCCTTTGAACTGAGGCGGTTCACCCTTAAAGGCTGGTCGATCCAGGGTAAGCTCTGGGTAGCCATTGGTGAGAATAATCATTGGATCTTTTTCTCTCATTTCTGGAGTGGGCTCAATTCCCATTCGGATAATTAAGGTATCTACCAACCCAATGTATCGATTGAAATAATCCTTTCCGGCATCGGAAAGCTCTTTAAAAAGATAATGTTTAAATTGTTCTGAAGGCTGGCAGATATTGGTGCTCATGAGAATATCAAGAGAACGATCAATTTTTTCGCGAGATCGTCTTTCGATAATTGCAGAGATATCTTTGGCAACCTGTTCAAAAGCTGATGGGAAGACAACCAGGGATAAAATCGAACATTCTTTCAGTTTTTGAAAAATTTGGTCTTTTTCATCGGTATGAAAGGCTTGAAAATCTTTAATGATGACTTCTTCTTTTTCATCTAAGCTGGGAAGGTTGATGATGGTGTATTGTTGTTGGGTGTTTAATTGATGGATCAGTTCCCGATTAGAATCGACAAAGACTAAGTTGTATTCTGCTTTATTAAACAAATCTGCGATAAACCCACGACCAATCTTTCCCGCTCCCCAGATAAGAATATTTTTTAGTTGATTTGACATGTTGGTTGTCCTTTCTTATGGAGTTCAATAAATATAAATATCTGATTAACTTAAGATTTACAGAACTGTTTTTGACTGAAATAAGATAAATTTGAAATCCATTGGTTTTAGTTATCAGCCTAACAGTAATTTTATAAAAAAAGAAGGAGAAAGTTATTTATATTATGAACAAGAGATGATGTTTTTCAACTCAATTTGAGTATACATCATCTCTTGTTCAAACTTCCAGAAAAAATTATTGATGGGTGGGTGGTGGGGGACTATAGGGCGGAAAAGGGCTAGGTGTTGGAGTTGGATAGACTTCGGTACATTTAATCGTTACTAAAAAACAAGCGGTATCTTTTTGATAGGAGGCATCTTTGGGAGTAAATTCCCATGACCCAACTAAAGGAATATCATTAGCTGAAGTATCAACGTCAGTAACATCTAAAAAGGTGACAGTAGAATCAAGGTCGGTTTTTTTCAAACCCCATTTATTCCAAAAACTACCATCAGTGCAGGGGAGCGTCTTGATAAGACTAACAATTATACTTGTACTGGTTGTAACCGGCGATATATCAACAACCCATACACCGGTTTCCGGGCTTCCCTTGGCTAATAAGGTTTGGGTTTCTCCACCAGCGACAACATGAACTGTAACGGTATTTTCCGATTTACATTTTCCTTCAGCAGTAAGGGTATAACGGGTAGTGACCAGGGGACTTACGTATTGAGAACCAGATGTAGCAGTAAAAGGTCCATAAGTAGTTCCGAATTCAGAGGTAATTTTTATTGAGGTTACGTCACTTGAGACATTCCAATAGAGAACGGCTGTTTCACCAGGACAGATAAGGACTTCTGATGGACATTCGTTAATCTCGTTTGAGGATGGTGCGCCGATTAAAGTAGCAACGCAAAATTGGGACCAGGTTGTACATACTTCTGGAGTACAGCTATTCATGAGAAATGCGAAGCCAACAAGGGAAACGACCAAAACAATTAATATTAAAATTTTTAGGAAATGATAAAATTTTAAACTCAAGACCTTTCCCTCCTTTTAATTTAACCAAACTGCTTATATATTTAAATACGGAAAATATGGAATTGGGTTAACAAAGGAGGTCAAGGAGAGAATAAAAAAACCACGGAATCTAACGAACCTTCCTACCTTCATCTCACCAAGGAAATTATATGGCCACTCAACACCCTCAGTGTTTCAGGACTGGACTTCCTTCTCTCCTGGTAGAGAGGTTTCGAACACTCACTTTCGCAAGGGAGGTTCTTTTTTCCAATCCTCCGGTTTTCCGATTCCTCAGAATCCGTGGTGATATTATCCTACCTTTATCCTTCTAAAATGTCAAATCGGGGTTGATAAATAAAAACCTTGGTTTAAGCCATTAGCTAAGAGGTAATTTTACTAAAATCCTTAGTTGATAAGCAAAATGCAATTTAAAAAAAAATCTTTAGTTTTCTTTCCCCTTGACCTATTCGTTCCTCTTTTAAATCTCAGGATACCTTCTTTCTGGCTCGCGAATTTTTCCATTGTTTCCAATTTCGTAAATTGTTCCTAAGGAAGCTTCGGTATCAAGATAATAAAATTCATCCTCATCGAATTTTCCACTTTGAATGACTTCAACACCCTTTTTCTTAAACTCTTCAAGGGCTTTTTGGCAATCCTCATAATATAATTTTATATGGTGCAAGCCTTCGCCTTTTTTCTCCAAAAACTCGTCGTAGACGCTTCGACCAGTTAATGGCTGCATGAGTTCAATTTGAATGCTTCCAGCCCAGGTAACCGCGAGGAGATATTTATGGTCAGAAGGTTTCCCTCTTACCATAGAATCTCGGACGTCTGGAGGCCCAAAGGTGTAAATATCCCAAGGCCCAATATGAAAAGTTTCCCAGAAGTATTTCATCGCAGCATCAAGATCATTTACTACATGAGCAACTTGGATGACATCACCGTCTTTCATGGTTTTACTACCTCCCATTCATTGAGATATGAATCATTATGTTGATTTATTTATTATCTTCAACTGTTGAACCAATTAATGATTAGAAATAACTTTAATTCGAGATTTGGCTTTTTCATTAAAGTAATTTATGGCAAGAACAGCAATAATGATAAAACCCCACATAGCTCTAATGAAAAAAGGATCCATACGTAACAAATTGACTCCACTGGAAATAACTTGCAGAATAACCACCGAAACGACCATGCCAGAAACCTTCCCAACTCCTCCAGAAGGGTCTACACCACCTAAAAAGCAAGCAAGGATAGCAACTAAGAGATAGGATTCGGCATAGTTGGCTTTAACTGAATTAAGCTGTCCGATCATGATGAAGGCAGTAATTGCTGAAAAAAGAGACGAGAGTAAGAATCCTTTCAAAATAATGGATTTGGTATCAATATTTGAAAATTTAGCTGCTGTATAGTTGGAACCTAACATATACAGACTGTAACCAAAAGTCGTTTTATCCAAAATAATGTATAAAATAAAAGTGAAAATAACAAATATATAAAATGGTATTGGGATTCCAAGGAATAAGCCATTTCCTATGGTTATCAGAGACTTAGGGAAACCGGTTAGAGTATATCCTTTGGTGAGAACAATGTTTACTCCATTTAAAAGGGTCATAGTTCCGAGCGTTGCTAACATATCGGGCACCCTTAAATAACCAGTTAAAAAACCACTCAACAAGCCAGCGCCCATAGCGGCAAGGATACCCATGGCCATTGAAATGATGACCAACAATCCTGATGCTTCTGTGGGATTTCCTCCAGTGAAGGATCGGAGAGTCAAAGCAGTAATGATTCCAGTAAAATTAGCAGTGGCGACAATTCCTAAATTAATTCCACCGCTTAAAATGGGAATCATCATTCCCAAGGAGAGGAAGGCAAGTAACGGGAGTTGATAGGCCATGGAACGAAAATTCGCCATGGTTGGGAAACGAGTCGGATTGAGTAATATCATGACGACAACAATAAGAATCAAAATAGCATAGAGAGAAAGGTTGGGAATATTTCTTTTCATATCCGTTCTACCGCCTTTTCATCGACATGAACTTTGATCCGGCTCTTTTGTTGACGAATTTTTTGTACTGCATTAATTGTAATACTGATGACAATAACTGCACCAACGAAAACATTAAACCAATAGGTCGATATTTTTAAGAGAGTAAGACCATTGTTCATGATGGCAAAAAGCATGATACCAAGGAAAGTACCTATAACCGAACCACCTCCACCAAAAACACTCGCACCTCCCAGAAACACAGCGGCAATGACGTTTAATTCTTGGCCAACAATGATATTCGGAATTGCTGATTGGACAATAGCGGCATGGACAATAGCAGCAATCCCTGAGAGGAGACCGATAAAACTAAAGGCAAATAACTTAGTTCGGAAAACATTTATACCTACTCTTTCAGCAGCAACCTCGTTTCCACCTACAGCATAAATATTCCTTCCAACACTAGTATATTTTAATATATACCAACCTAAAATGAGCACCAAAATCCAAATCAGAGGCATCAAGGTGAAACCAAAGGTTACGTTATTCTCATTGACAAAACTTCCAATCTTGATATTGGCAAATTCTCGAAACATGGGATGAACTACAAAAATTACTTCACCTTTGGAAAAAACGTAGAGAAGACCATAGTATATATTCAAAGTAGCTATGGTAATGATGACTGTTGGAACACGAAAATAGTGAACCAGGATACCATTAAAGCTCCCCATCAGGGTTCCCAGGGCAGCAGCGACTAAAAAGGCGAAGACGATGTTTCCTCCCCATTTTAGAGTCATGATAACGATGACATATTCTACAACCTGGGCAATAGCAGTAAATGAAACGTCGGGTGAACCACTTAAAATAAGAACAAATAATACCCCTACTGCCATAATGCCAATAACAGAAAAGCTCTTCAATAGGTCAAAGATGTTTTCAGTAGTTAAAAATCGAGGATTGAAGATGGTTATTATTATACACAGGAAAATGATGACTAAGGCAATGTAAAATTCGGTTTGTTTCAATAGTTTATTCATGGGATTGAATTCACTCCATCAATCATTTCGACACACTCACAGTTTCGCTCATTTCGACTAAACGTTGTATCTCTGCTTCGGTAACATCGGCAGCATCAATTTGTTTGAAAATGCGCCCGTTTCTCATAATAGCTATTCGATTGCAGTTATTAACTACCTCAGAAATTTCATCAGAGATGAAAATAATTCCAAAGCCCTTATTAGCCATTTCTCGAATAATACTATGTATGCTACTTTTTGCAGCAATGTCAATTCCAACTGTTGGACTGTCTAAAATGAGAATTTTGGGTTGGACTGATAACCATTTGGCAATAACTACTCGTTGCTGGTTCCCACCAGAAAGTGTTTGCACGGGTACTTCAGGATTAGCAACTTTGATTCCAAGTTCATTTATCCAACTGTCAACTGTGGTATCCCATTTTTTTGAATCAATCAAATTAAAGTTGCCCAAAAGGCGTTTAATAATTACTGTTACAATATTTTCACTCACCGATTTTTTCATTATCAAGCCTTGTTCTAATCGATTTTCAGGTACATAGCCAATTCCAGCTTGTATGGCATCTTTTACTGATCGGATACGAACTTCTTTTCCATCAACAAAGATTTTTCCACTATCAGCTGGATCCATACCAAAAAGAGCGAGAGCTAATTCTGTTCTTCCCGAACCCAGCAGTCCAGTTATACCAAATATTTCACCATAATGAAGAACGAAGGAAATATCCTTAAAATTGTTACTCTTGGAAAGGTTTTGTACTTCAAGTAATTTTTTTTGAGTTTGAATCGATTTTTGGTTTCGAGAATAGGATATTTCTTTTCCAGTCATCAAGTAAATTAATTTTTCATTGGTTATTTCTTCCCGTGGTAAAGTTGCAACGTTTTGACCGTCTCGAATCACAGTAACCCTTTCGGCTATCTCTAAAATTTCATTGAGTTTATGGCTCACAAACATGACAGATATCCCTTTTTGTTGAAGGTCTTTCACTACAACAAAAAGCTGATCAATCTCTTTTTTTGTTAGTGCCGAAGTTGGTTCATCAAGGATTAAAAAACGAAGGTCGCTGGTTAAAGCACGGCAGATTGCTACCATTTGTTGGTTTGCTACTGATAGATTACCGACCTGTTCATCCAGGTCGAGCTTAATTTTAATTTTATCGGTGGCTAAACGAGCGATAGATTCAATTTCTTTCCAGTTGAGAATTTTTTCCTTTTTTTCGACTAATTGGCTGTAGGCAATATTTTCGGCAACGGTAAGGTTGGGAAACAGAGCAAAATCCTGGAAAATGACTTGTATTCCCATATTGATTGAATCGATGGAGCGGAGGTGTTTATAGATTTGACCTTCAATCCAAATTTCTCCTGTATCCGGTTGAAGGTTTCCTGAAATAATTTTAATTAGAGTTGATTTTCCAGATCCATTTTCTCCAACAAGACAATGGATTTCTCCTTTACCAATGGAAAAATCAGCGTCCTTTAAAGCTTGAACTCCACCAAAACTTTTACTGATATTGGAAAGACGTAAAAAGTCAATCATTTTATCACGTCATTTCATCCTTTTTGATATAGGTTTTTCTATAGAAAAATGGTTTATATGATGCAAAAAAAGTTCTGATTATGCATTGATATCTTTTACATTTAATGAACTTAAGAAGGGATGAGTCTTTTTTCCAATAGCTGTGGACTGTCTGTATACAGTATTATTTGAACGGCTATTAAAAATGATAGATTTCATTATTCATTTATATAAGTCGGTTCAATTATTAAATAAAAAACGGTCTTCCATACTTTAAGTATGGAAGACCGAATGAGTTAAAACCATAATTTAGAAATCGTAATCCTTCATGTTTTCTTTGGTCACTATGAGTGGTTTGTCAAATAGAACATTAATACCATCAATTTTTGGCATTCCGATATTGGGGATATCTATTCCATCGACAATTTCAGCAGATTTCCCTTCAAGTATTAATTTTGCCAGGTAAACCATGACATAGCCGGCTTCACCAGGGTCCCAGAGAATTGAATAATCCATTGATCCATCTTCTAAAAATTGAGCAGCTTGGTTTGGTGAAGTGGTTCCAATGACGGTAACCTTATCCTGTAATCCCTTTTCTCGGACTGCCTGAGCAGCACCAGGTGCTCCCTGGCTCCCATAGCATAGGAAGCCTTTTAGATCAGGGTTGGCGGTAAGGATTTCTAAACTTGTTTGACGAGCTAAATTTTGATCTTCTGAAACTGGATAACGATCGGCTACTTGAACTAAATTGGGGTATTTTTCTTTAGCCAGTGCCAGAGCAGCATCAGCCCAGATATTGTGGGCGGGAACAGTTAGAGATCCAACAAATACCACAAAATTACCACTATCACCCATTTTTTCAACGAGGAGCTCCATTGATTTTTCTCCGAACTTAATGTTATCGATCATTTCTACATCATAGTCAGCATTGACTTGATTGGGAGATTCATGGGTAATAACAGCAATATTTTGTTCTTTAGCACGGGCAAAAACCGGTTCACAGGAACTAGCATTGTTGGGAACGACTAAAACTGCATTGACACCCTGGTTAATTGCGTCTTCAATTAATCGAACTTGTTCGGCTTCGTCAGCTGATGCAGGAGCTTGTTGATATACTTCAACTTCAAAATCGACCTTGGCTTTGTTGAGGCCATTTTCAAGCTGGTTAAACCATGGGGAACGAAGTTTCGGGATAGAAACCATGGTATAGTTTTCAGCTGCGAAGACACCTACGGTCATAACCAAAACAAAAACGAAAAGTAACGCAGGAATATAACGGGAAAACTTGGTTCTTTTCATTAAAAACCCCCCTTATAAAACAAGATATTTTTTGAAGACAATTACATTTAACTATGGTTAATATTAACTGTCAAGATGAAATTATATTTTCAATGAAATGGAACCTAATTTAATATACTTAATAATTCATTTCTCACATAAGCTTATCGGTAAATCGCACCGATTCGATGAAATGTTTTTCGATTGGCAAAAAAGAATTCCAGAGAGAGTCCTTGGCTGCTA
>MWBQ01000198.1 GCA_002069605.1 Candidatus Atribacteria bacterium ADurb.Bin276 | reverse complement strand
ATTGGCGGAAATCTGTATTGCTGGCGATGGGTCTGCTGTAGTAAAAGCCTTATACGCTCCAAATGCGAATGTCTCTCTTACAAACAGTGGCAAAATTTATGGTGCTGTTGTAGCCAAGAATTTTAGTACTTCTGGTAATTCAAGGATTTATTATGATCCTTCAATAAGCTCGGTAGATTTGCCTATCAGTGGTGGTTCTGAAAAATCTACATTTGAGATTAAAAATTGGAGATCTCTGGATTCGAATTAGTTGAATAAATAGATCTGTTTTTTTTAAAAATGAAAATAATAAGGGGGTTTATTTATTATGAACAAAAAAGCTATGATTCTTATCGTTGGTTTTGTTGTAGTTCTTTTATTATCAAGCAATATATCTTTTGCTGAAGAAGAAATTGTATATGATCAAATTATTAGCAATGTCGTTGTTAGTGACGAAACAGATTACATTATTTCAACAAATACGATTGTTAGCGGAATAATCGAAGGAAATGTCATTGTTAATAGTGGTGTATATCTCAAGTTAGATGGAATAATAAATGGAGATCTTACTCTTGAACCTGGTTCAAACTTCATCTTTAATGGAATTGTTGTTCAAGAAGTTATCGACAATGGAGCATCAACCTATGAGAATAACGGAATAATTCAGCATTTTGTTGAAGAGTTGGTAACAGGAGAATAAGACTAACCTTAACTCTTAGATATTTTTATCATCATCTGATATAAGCATAGATAAAAAAGTTTTATTTTTATTGTCTTTCCTATCGGAAATTTCTTCTTTAATAAAGAAGGGGTTTCCGATTTGTTTTTGTTAAATCATGCAGGTTATTTATTATTAACCAAGACTGGCAACTCTTATTAAAAACTAGAAACTTTTTTCTAGTAAAAAGAATAAATCCCTTTTAACGATTACTTCCTCCAATTACCTCTATTTAAATAATTAATCAGATTGTGTTTCCCCGATGAATTCGGTTGGCACGAAAAGTTAAAAGAAAAAATAGAATAATTTTTTGCTTTTCTCCTGGATATTCCCTTAACGAATAAATTCCTTCCTTTCCATCATTTATATATCGTAAGCGATAACCAAATAGCGAGAAAAAAATAACAAGTTTCTATTCATAGGGTTGGGTTTTTCGAAATCACTTTTTCTGTAATCAGGTTTATGCCTACTTCAGTTAATGCATTAGTTTTTCCAGTTACAAAAAACCAAAAAGTTAGGCTTCTTTAATTTTTTAAAATCTTAAAGGATAAAAACGGTGGTTCTCAGCATTAGAGCGAATGACCTTCCCTATCGAGGCATATGGCTCTTACAAAACCGGAAGGTATAATCCACCGCATTAATGGACTCCTCAGTAAAATAAGGATTTTTCTTTTCAAATCTCTCACTTTAGACCCTTATGCTGCTTGGTGGTATTAAGGTTGATCTCAATGATTTTATTTTCTCAATCGATAGGATTGACAAGGATTTCCAGTTGAGCATAAAATACCTTTTCGAAGCAATAACTTATCCAGTTTTATTTTAAAGGAGCTTTCTTGATATTTTGAAAAAAACTTATCTCGCACTAAGGCAATTGATCAGCCCTTTTATCCAATATGGAGCCACTATTACTGCTCACCTATTTAAACATCCTCGTTATTTAACAGCTTTTCCCCGACTTTTCTTTCATTTTCAACAATGTAAAAAGCTGCGCCAAAATGAACTCCATGAAGGAGTTACTGTCCCACTTTTTTTAATCCTGAGCCTAACCAAAAGGTGTAATTTGAAATGTGCGGGCTGTTACGCCCATCCTCAAGAAACGTCTTCTCCATTAATCTCATTTGATAGCTGGAAAAAAATAATACGCGAAGCGAACGACTTAGGGGTTTTCGGATTTGTTTTAGCCGGAGGAGAACCTTTCCTTTTCCCCAATCTCATTGAGCTCCCACGACTTTTTCCTAACAATCTTTTTGTTTTATTTACCAACGGAACTCTTTGTTCTGAGAAAGACCTCGATCGCATGTCACATACCGCCAACTTAGCGGTTTTTGTCAGTATAGAAGGAGATGAACACCACACCAATAACCGGCGAGGTACAAATGTTCATCAACATGCTATGCAAACTTTAACCCATCTCATCCAACGGGGAATTCCCTGTGGGATTTCGGTAACGATTACCAAAAATAATTATGACTATTGGATAAAGGTAGAAAATCTTACTGAATTTATGAAGATGGGCGTCCATCTAGGATTTTTCCTTGAATACATACCATCAAGCCAGCACGACTGTCAGCTACAAATAACTTTCGAAGAACGAGAACGTCTTCATCGTTATATTGAATGGATACGTGATCACTGCCAGATTTTTTTGATTCATTCTCCCGGAGATGAAGTACTTTTTGGAGGTTGCCTCTCGGCCGGTCGTGGTTTTGCTCATGTTGCACCAAATGGTGACCTTACTCCCTGCCCGGTATCCCTACTGGCTACCCATAATTTAAAAAATTCTAATTTGCGAGAAGGTTTGATGAGCCCACTATTTACCCGAATCAGACAAGATCACCGTCTTCTGGAAACTGAAGGATCTCCTTGTGCTCTTTCGGTTCATACCGAAGAGTTAGCAAAATTAGCAAAAGAAGTTGGTGCGTACCAGAATTCCTGCTGGTAGATGATCCTATAACCCGGTTATCGGGCACAACTAATTACCTCTACAGCTTTAATCATTCATAGTGGCTTGATTTATCAAACCCGTAGATGGTTTTATAGTATAAACCTCCCAATGCTGCTCTGTAAAAACAGATGAGGATGAAAAGATTACATATAAATTCGTCATTGTGAGGTGTTCAACCGTTCTTTGATTGGACATATTGGCAATCTCATCCCTTTAAAGTATTTAAAAAAAACAAAGAAATATAAAAGATGAGATCCTCACGCGGGAAAGCACCGCTCAGGATGACACCTGCGACGTCAGATGAGATCCTCACGTCCTCACAAAGCCAGGGCTCAGAAAATGGACGGCATTTTTTTTAAATCTCTTATATAAGTTTGATTTATCTAGCTCTAGGATTTATAAAATAGATTTTCCAAGATAACAAATGGAGGATTTCTCATTAAAAAATTGAGAGTTTAAAACCAAATAGTATATAATCATTATGTATTTTATGAACGAACTGTAAAAAAATCCTTGACTTAATATATAGACTCTACGGGTACGAACCAAATAATAAACCGGGGATATTCATGGAGATCGACATCCGAACTCTATCTTTAGTGAATAGCATCGCTGCAGTTATTCAAGTCATTGCTTTGACTCTTCAATATATTCTGGTAAAAACCTACCGAGGGATTGGTTGGTGGTTAATAGGATTTTTGATGTTCGCTTTAGGATTCCTATTCGCTCCCCTTCGCGATATCAGTCAGATCAGTCAAATCTCAATTTTTTTTCATAATTTAACCCTTATATTAGGAATCGTTTTTTTATATATTGGCTTACTTCGTTTCTTGAACTTAAAAGAAAATAAAAAAATTATCATCTTTATTTTGGTTTCTTATATTTTTCTTTTTACCTTTTTTCTTTATATCCAAGATGACATAACAGCGCGAACGGTTATTTTTTCATCTTTTTCTGCTTTACTCATGTTTTCTATTTCTTTTCGTCTATTAAAAAACCTGGATAAATCCTTAAAAACTTCACAACTTTTCGTTGTGATAATTTTCTTTATGCAAGGTTGCTTTCTTCTCTTTCGCACCTTTGCTGTTATAACTATTTCACCAGTTTCTGATTTTTTTACTCCAACTCTTACCCAATCGTTAACCTTCCTTTCTTATATCATCATTGGTAATCTCTTCACTTTTGGTTTTATCATAATGGTAAACCAGCGGTTAAATATTGACATGAAAGAAGCTAAAGAACATTTTGAACTTATTTTTAATACCAGTCCTGATGCGGCAATTATCACCCGTCTCGATAATGGAGAAATAGTTAGTGTAAACGACGGTTTCACTAATCTTACCGGTTTTAACCATAAGGAAACTTTAGGAAAATCGATTTTGGAACTAAACATTTGGAAAAATCCAGCAGATCGCCAAAAATTGATTGATGATATCCTGAAAAATGGTTTTTGTGATAATTTCGAATCCGAATTTTTGAAAAAAGATGGTACTCAAATATTTGGTATCATATCCGCCAAGACCATTAATCTTCATGGTATTCCTCATATAATAAGCGTTACTCGAGATATTACTATTCGAAGAAAGGTTTTAGAAGCTTTGAAATTAAGCGAAGAACGTTACCATTCCCTATTTGAAAATATGATTGATGGATATGCTTATTGTGAAATGGTATATACCGAACAGAATCAACCGGTCGATTTTATCTATCTCGAAGTGAATAAATCATTTGAACGTTTGACCGGCCTTGAAAACGTTGTAGGAAAACCGGTTAGTGAAGTAATTCCAGGCGCCCGAGAAATGAATCCTGAATTAATTGAGGCTTATAACCGAGTCGCTTTGAGTGGTAAGTCAGAAAGTTTTGAGATTTTCTTTAAACCTTTGAATATTTGGTTTGATATATCTGTCTTCAGCCCTTCTATAGGTTTTTTTGTCGCTGTCTTCGAAAATATCACCGACCGGAAAAAAGTCGAGGAAGAATTACAACATCTTGCTTCAATTGACGGATTAACAGGAATATATAACCGCCGCTTCTTTATTGAAGCGTGTGAAAACGAATTAACCCGATTTCATCGTTATGGAAAAACCTTTACGTTTTTAATGATGGACATTGATAACTTTAAATCTATAAATGATCAATATGGTCATCTCTCTGGAGATCAGGTTTTGCAATCCTTTGTTAAAACCATCGAAAACGAAATCCGCAATGTTGACTCCTTGGGAAGAATGGGTGGAGAAGAATTTGGAATATTACTCATAGAAACCCCAGTTAAAGAAGGCTTAAAAACCGCCAAAAGAATTCAGAATACTTTACAAAATAAAAAAATACAACTTAACTCTGATCAAAGCATAACCACCAAAGTCAGTATGGGTCTAACTGAGGTTAATTCTGAAGACACCAATTTTGATTCGATTATTTCCCGGGCAGATCGAGCTCTTTATAAAGCAAAAAATTTAGGGAAAAACCGTATTGAGGTCTCTGAATAAATATCCTGCAAAAACAAGTGTAAATAATGATTTTAACACCGAAAAGCTGCATGGGGATCTTTTCCCCAGTTCAACAGCACACGAGGAAGCCCCTCCTTAAAGCCTGACCACTTTTTTATTTAATTCTTCCTCAGGAAAAACCAACTAATAACTTGTCTACTATCTTTTTTACCTCTGGATTTTCATATTCTTCAATCTTTCCAGCGTCGCAATACTCTGAAAGAACGGGATCAATTGGAAGCTCACCTAAAAATGGAATCTGCAGCTGAGTGCTGATATCCTTCCCTTTGGGTTGTCCAAAAGGATAAATGATTTCCTGACATTTTGGACATTGAATGTAACTCATATTTTCCACTAATCCTAACACCGGCTTTTGCAGTTGTTGAACCATATGAATAGCTTTTTTAACAATCATAAAAGCCAGGTCTTGAGGGGAAGAAACAATCACTGTTCCATCCAACGGCATACTTTGTAAAACAGTAAGTGGAACATCGCCAGTTCCCGGCGGCATATCAAGGATAAGAAAATCCAAATTAGACCAAAGTACCTCATTCCAAAAGTCCTGGATGGCCTTGCTCAGAAGTGGCCCACGCCATATAACTGGTTGGTCTGGCCTTTCCAATAAAAGGTTGATGGAGATAACCTGTATTTTATATTTTTCAGTTTCCACTGGAAATATTCCAGCTTCTGAGACCAGGGGTCGGATATGAACAATCCCAAACATAGTAGGAACACTAGGCCCGGTTATAAAAAAATTAAAATTTCATCCTGAAAAACCACGGGCTTGATAAATCAAGTCCCTACCAAAGAATATAAAATTGTAGGGGCACAATGCATTGTGCCCATTCTTTAATTAATGTAGCGACCTGCCAAGGTATGTCGAATTTCGTGTTTATATTCACATTTGGTGTCGTTTATCATCATAAACATCTATCCTGAAATCTCATCAAATGGATTCTTTAATCGGTCATCCTGAGCCCTCACTTTTCCGAGGGCGTGAGGATCTCATCTTTTTAGGTTTTTTATTCTTTATAAATACTTTAAAGGATGGGATTCTCACGTCGCATAGGACGCTCCTCGCATTCAGACTGTGTCACAATTCCTTCTTACATCAAGAATAGCGTGAAAGTGGAGGATACAGTACTTTTATTTCCATATTTTGGTTATCTATTATCATAACTACCGTAAAATATTAACATAAGTGGGGACAAATAATTTACAGAATAATTGTGACACAGTCTGAATGACGGAGCAGTAAAAAACTCAAATCCCCCTAACTCCCCTATCTAAAGGGGGAAATATTTTTTCCTCGCCCCTTCGTGGGAGAAGGCCAGAGGGGGTAACTCATTTTTCATCCTCATTTGGTGCTACTAAGCAGCATGAAAGTCTATCCGGTAAATTTTTTTAAAAAATCAATACTTTGTATGACCCCTTCACGATCAAGCTCCGGTTCTAATGACAGGTACTTTGCATAATGATCAGCTTTCATTTGTTTAAATATTTCTTGATAAGGGATATCCCCATTCCCCAAAACTGACAGTTGATACGTGCCATTTTTATGTTCGAAATCCTTGATATGCAAATTAAAAAGGTGAGATTTAATAATTTCATATTCGTCGACTAAGGGAGCATCGGAGTATTCTTTTACCCAATCAAACTCCATAGAACGATAACTATTCCCCACATCCCAGAGTAATCTTAAGTAATGGTTTTTCATGGTACTGGTTAAATGAAAAGTCATTGTACCACGAGGTAAATAAGAAAAAGGACAATTTTCTATAACCAATGGTATTTGATTTTTTTCCGCAATTTGCACTGGTTTGGTGAGTTTGTCTGCAATGTCAGATATAAGCTGAATCGCTCGGGTAGGTACTTTTTCCTTTTCGATTCGGAAAGGAAATATTCGAATGCAATCGGCACTGATTCTTTTTCCAATATCAATACACCATTCTAATTTATTGAGATGATTTTCGTAGGTATCATCATAGGTCAAAAAACTGTCACTAAATTTTTCAAGACTTGAAACATCGTGGTAAAGAGGACACATTAAAAATAAGGTGCTGGACAAGCAAGAAACCCGAAGATGATATTTATTAATGGTCTGTGCCATTCGATCCACTTCATCATGAGTGAGGTCTTCTATGGTTTTTCCCCATAATGAGTGGATTTCAAGATACTGAAAACCCCATTTATATGCCTGAAATACCGCCTTATCAAAATCCATGTCGATCTGATCCGTAATTATAGCTTTTTTCATCTTATTATCTCCTTATAATAAATTATAAAGTCATCCCTCATTCTTCCCTATTCACATTCTTACGCATAAAATATTGATAACTTTGGTAACTCAAGCGCTTTATTTTTTTATTCGCTAAAAGATCATCAATAAATTCCCAGTTTAAATGTGCTTTTCTTAAAAAATCACGAATGGCGTCTTCACGCATGGGATGTACTGATATAATAGCCAAAAAATCTTCTTCAACTTTTTCTCCAATAGTAAAATCATTCCCCTCATAATTAATAAGAAGCTCGACTTTTGGGATTTTATTATTCCGGGTATAGATTTGATAGGCACTAAAAAAAACTTTTTCTTCTGGAAAGGTGACCCATTTTTTAACCGGCGGTCGGATGGGAGTTAAGAGCAAGTAAGAGAGGTCCACTTTCTCCAGTATCAAAAAGTACTCTTCTCCCTTGATGATTTTCAATCAGACAAGAAAAACCGTGAGAAGAAAGGAGATCATCTCGCATTGAACGATTGTCATATAAAATTGTCACTGTAAAGAGTGGGTGTTGCATCTTATTCACTCCGTTCGGGAATTGACTGTTTGGAAGAAATTTACAAACTGATTCCATATGTTCATTATCTGCTGAGAAAAAATGTTCTTTGGATTATATTCATAAGTAGACAAACCAATG
>MWBQ01000197.1 GCA_002069605.1 Candidatus Atribacteria bacterium ADurb.Bin276 | reverse complement strand
CATATTTTCTAATTGAGAAAGTCCACTGGCAAGTAAATATTCGTGAATGTCAACTATCGGTGAATTAAGAATTAAGGCTTTGAGACGCTTCTCAGTTATTGCTCCACTAGCAGCAAAATAGCCTCCTAAGCTAATCCCATATAAAGCTAAACGCTTAGGATCAACATCCTTCCTTTTCAAAACATAATCTACAACTGCGGTTATTGGTTGACTATAATCTGGAATAAAAGCCATATGAGGATGAAAACGAAGAGCACCAACCTGTCCGGGCCCGTCGAAAAGTAGTATATTGTAACCTCTTTCTAAGGCAGCCCGTCCAGCACCAAAAAATATTTCCTCCGAGGTACCGTCATATCCGCTCATAATCAGGATGGTTTTTCGAGTAATTTGATTGGTATCTTTGTCTGGAGAAAGGAAATAACCGGTAAGATAACTATCCTGATAAGGGATTTGAAGAACTTCAACCCTCCAATCAAACAAATTTATTCCATCGATAAAACAGGTATGGGCTTTTAAACCAAATTCTTGGTGCTCAGGAAGTCGGGGATCGGCATAATATTCAGCCGCTCGATAATAATTACTGGCTCTCATTAAGGCGTCTCGAGCACTTACCACGTGACCTTTGGCTAAACGCTCACGGCCATCTTTTTCTACTTGCATTCCTAATTGAGCAAAACTTTTTGGCCAATTACTGGGATCACCATCGGTTATTTCTGAGGCCGCTAAAAGTATTTCCCCTAAAATTCCACCTCCATACCAATCAGTACCAATTGAGCGCATGAGTTGAAAATCCATTTCTGGATCGGAAAAGCCTTTAACTTTCATCGAGCTTCTTGTTAAATTGATCTGGGTAGTTTGATTAACACTCGGTGTTGAATTATTATCTGCATATACTACAGAAGAAGCCATTAAGATTAAACAGAAAATGAGAAATCCGAAGATAAAGTGATTCGATAAACTCAGCAAATGCATGGTGTTTCACCTCGATCGGGAAAGACTTATTTTAATTTTTTATTATATTTATTATCGGTTTGAAGTTCAAACTTATTAGTTTTTCTGCAGAAGGATAAGGAAGAGGGCTCAGGATGACCGATTAAAGGCACACCCCCCTGAATCCCCCCTCAATGGGGGAATTTAAAGATGGTATTTTCGGATCGGGAAGCAGGAGGGGAGAAAAAATCCCGTGCCTCAGTATATGAAGACACGGGATACCGGCTCATTAAGTTAGGTTAATTTATTATTCTTCGATATTGAAAGAAAATGAATCCAAGATTTTTTCCAGAATTGGCTGGAATTCCTCGGATGCGCTGCCAAAAATAGTAATATTCAAAAATAAACCATCTCCATTGTTGAATACTTTATCAGCGGCCAAGAAAATTATCGTTTCATCATCCTGAGGGCTTTCCATTTTAACCATTCTAAATTCTGCATTACCTATTGATTTTGATATATCTTCTACAATTTCGCTATCTTCGGTTTCGGTTTCAATGAACATTTGAAGGAAGGTTGCGACGTTTTCTCCTCGAGCTAAAATCAAAAATTGATCAGGTTTGCTCACGTCTCCACTGTACCAAGCCGATTCTTTTTCACTAAATCCAAGGTTTTCTTCTAATTGTTGCCAATCCGGTGGGAGGGAATAAGTGATACCATGAGCAGTGATGGTTTGCCAGTCCTCTTCAGCCCAAGCGACAGAAATGAAAGCAATATTAACTAAAAATAGCGCAATAACTGTTAGCAAGAACAACTTTTTCAATTTAAATTCCTCCTTTTTTCTGAGCATAGCTCTGTACATTATTTTTTGAAAATAAGAAAAAGTAATGATGAAAAGCTTTAAGGTTGATGATTAATTTTTCGAAATTGATAAGCTTTAACCTATTAAAAGTCTAAAAAACAAAAATTAATTTATCCTCCCTTCTCCGTATCTTGTTTAATAGGCTAAAAAGCTCCTCCTCGACCTCCACCCGATCCTCCTCCAATGCTGCCTCCGCCACCAGAGAAACCTCCTCCGCCCCATCCGGAAGAACCCTTAGAGCGGGCTTGGGCTTGGACGATGGTAGCTGAAGCGGTATTTCGGAGCAAATAAAGCTGATTACCGAAGAGAAAAGGTGAAGGATTATAAAATTGACCATGTTGGCTTTGTGCTTCCCAGATTTCTCGAGGGATAAACTTTTGTAAAGTGCTAATGACCTTTTCTGCGACGCCTAAGGCAGTTCCATAGACAAGATACTTTTCCCATACAATTATTGATTCAGGAGGATATTCGGAGAGCAAAGAAAAGTCGGAAAGGAAACGACTGAAATTCACCCATTTTTGATAGTATTCTCTTCCTTCTTTCGTCCAACGACCAAAAAAATCTTTTCTGATCATTAAAATAGCTCCACCAAAGAACCACATTATTGCCGAGAGTATGGTCATTCGTGGTAATAAAAATGAGGTTATTCCTTGTGCAGAAATACCTACTACAGCCAAGGAAAAAAGCATCATTATGACTGCAATAAACTTTGCCAAGACATTTCCAGAAGTGCTGAAATATCGCCGTTGGGCGATTGCATCATGAACGGCATTTTCATATCCTGATAATAACTGGTTAAAATTTCCTGCTTCAGTAGTCGATTTTGAAAGGCGTTTTTGCATATCTTGAAAATCGAAAACATTATCAGTGGCAAAGCGGGCTAAAAACTTAAGGAGTAATCCCTCAGAATGGGAAAGATCACTACCGGGTTCATTTTTTTTGATTTGAATCCCTTGACCATTTTGTATTTCTTTAAAATCAATATAGTCTTTATGGTAAAGGTTCATCATAGCTGATGCTATTCCATCTTTGTCAACCTTTCCGGCTAAATTTTTTACCATAGCGTTGATGAAATCGGGCGGATCATCACTGGGGATTTCCCGTTCATATATCCCCTGATAAGTGATGACATGCTCCTTTCCCATAAACCAAAAAATAAGAAAGAACAAAAAACCAAATATGATGAGAAGGACTAGCCAGGGTAACCAAGCCGAACGAACTGTTTTAGTGTAAACATTTTCGATTGGTTTTAGTTCTTCAATGGTTAAGGTTGGATTATCAGCGGCATAGGGGAGATCGGAAGCGGGATCAGTGAGGAATCGGACCTCGGCAAAGGATTCCGGTGGAAAATGAGACGTCATAAAGGTATATCGATTTCCACTTTGAACCATTTTTACCGAAGGGTGTTGATAGATGGTGTTGATGTGAACCGATTCGGGAAAATCAAAAATACCCGATATTTTCCCAACCGGTGCATCCCATTGTCCCCAATATTGTCGGAAAATTTGCGCTATTTGCGGGCCATTTTCAAAAATACCTCGTGCTCGGTAAGTAACATGAAGACGAATGAGGGGGGATTGTTTGGGATCCAGCCTTTCATAACTTCCCACAGGAACTAACCATACCCGAGCTTCAAATCCGTTTGATTGTTTACGAAGAAACTCCACTGATTGGGTTTCGATTCCTTCGGTCCAGAGTTGGATATTATCAATTTCGACATATCGCGAAGGAGGGATTTCACGATAGAGGCCTCGAAAGGGTTTTCTCATTTGGTAATCGATAATTTCATGAACTTCAAAGCTCCCATCGGGCAACATTTGGTGGTGAATAGTTGCAGAAGGGATTGAATAAAGAGAGTTAAAGAACCATTTGAAGTAGGGATTTCCTCCGATAGTTTGGACAATAATGAATAATACAATCAAAACTACCAAACCAATAATCCATTTTGCTAAGCCCCATTTTTTGCTTGCGCTGGTATGCACTATTCTAACCTCGCTTTCGAGGATTACATTCTAAACACTCAGACTTAAAAAGTTAAAACAATTGATTGTTTAATTTTTTAAACTTCAGGTGATTACATAATTTTCTTAAAAAAGTAATTCTTAATTCTTTATAGAAAGTGCTTTCAATTCATGGATAATGGTTTTATGTGCATATATTGTAATGAAAATTATACCTGTATACAACAGAAAATTATTTACTATCCTGAAAATATCATCAAATGAATTCCCCCATTGAGGAGGGATTTAAGGGTCGTGTACCTTTCTCAGATTTGTTTGCCTATTACCAATTCCTTTATTTTCAGGATAGACCCTCATGCTGTCTGGCAGCACCAGATAACAATGAAAATATTTATATACCGATCAATCTCCCTTTATCAAAAGGAAGAAATGAATAAAAATTAAAATCATGAGATTGCCACGGGGTATGATCCGGACACATAGGTAACAGAAAGTTCCAGACACATAGGTAACACTTTGTATACTACTGGTATAAGGAGGAATGCCTTATGCCATGGTATGTCGAATCTTTGATTCTCATCCATATTTAGTACTACAAAAGTGGTTTGAGGACCTATTATGTCTACCTTGATCGAGATAAAAATTTACCGATAATAGAATCGAACAATGTGATCCTGTAGCCTTAATAAGTCTTTCGTTTTTCTCTTTCACTATCGGAGTCAAGGTATATAAGTAATTGAACTATTCCCGGTGTTAATCTTTTATAAAACTATCGTCCCACAAGTTTAATCTCCATCTTCTTAATATAGAGCTAACTCATGAACGATCCTGATGGCTACTAATGCTTGTAGGATTATTAAAAAAAGATCATTATTCTTATCGATTAGGCAACTCTTAGTACGATCTACCCACAGTTTTACCAACTGATGACGAAATATTTATATGGTAATTATGAATTATCCATTATCCATTACAATTGAGTGTACTTTTAAAGCTTAAGTGACAATATTATTTTATTCGTTGACAAAATGTAGGATGTAGGATAATCTACAATAAATATATTTATTTAATAAAAAAGGAATAGATATGGTTCTTAAAAAAATAAAAAAACAAAACATTTACGAGATCGCAATGTTACAAATTAAACAATATATAAAAGACAGCGAATTAAAACCTGGCGATAAGCTCATGAGTGAACAAGAGATTTCGAAATCTCTTGGGATTAGCAGAAATACCGTTAGAGAGGCGCTTAAAACTATGCAAGGACTAGGGATTATTGAAATAAAGCCAGGTGATGGAATGTTTTTGAGACCTTTTAATTTTGATGCGATTCTTGATAACTTAAGTTATAGCTTAGTTATCGATAAACCCGAAATCCAAGAATTGCTTGATGCTAGAAAAGCTTTAGAATTTTATTTTATAAAAGATGCCATTCAAAAATCAAAGCCTGAAACCATCTCAAAGTTGAATGAAATAATCAAGGAAATGTACGAAAGGGTATCTCGAGGTATTAAGATAACCGACTTAGACGAGAAATTTCATATGACTTTATATGAAGGTGTGGAAAACAAAGTTTTGTTGAAATTAATTTATGTATTTTGGAAAGTTATGAATTTAATAAGCGATCAAAGTATTGGAAAAGAAACAGATTTGCAAGGAGATTATCTGAGTCATAAAAAAATTGTTGAACATATTGCTGATAGAAATGTAGAAAAAGCTCGAGATGCTATTAAAGAGCATTTCTTAAGTATTGAAAAAAGATTAAAAAGTAGAAAAGGAGGTGAATATTAGTATATTCGCTGTTAAATAATAGGTACTCATTTTCGGAGGAGGTATAGAGATGAGAAGAAATATACTAATAATTGTACTTTGTTTAGGTATATTGGCAATGTCGGCCCAAGCTGTATTAGCTGCGGATGACCTGTTTGGAAAGATTCTTGAAAAAGGTGAATTGGTAATAGCAACTGACATGACAGCAATTCCGATGCAATTTCGTGATAAAGATGGTAACCCAACAGGATTCACTGTTGAATTGATGGAATTGATGGGTCAAAAATTGGGAGTAAAAATTAAGTGGGTTGACTATCAATGGGAAAGCCTTATCCCATCTCTTCTTTCTGGCAAAGTAGATATGATTGCTGCTAATATGTCAATGACATTAGAAAGAATGAAAACTATTCGTTTCTCAAATCAATACTTTTTAACCGGTATTTCTTGTGTTGCCAGAAAAGATTCCAAACTCGAATCTTGGGAAGAATTAGATTCTCCTGATATAACCATCGGCACCACCATGGGTTCAGTACATGCTGATTTTATCGAAAAAAATATGAAAGCCAAAGCATCGCTATACGATAACCGATCGGAATATCTCACTGACCTAAAGAATGGCCGTGTTGATGCAGTTATGGATGACGAGATTGTATGTATGGATATTGTTAAAGCCGAGTCTGATATTAAATTTCTCAAAGGATTGGTACGAGCAGATACTTATGGGTTAACCTTTAGACAAGGGTCGGAAACTGATCGATTAGTTGAATGGGTGAATAATTACCTGTTAAACGTCAAGCTAATGGGAGACTACGGTCAGTTGTATGAAAAATGGTTTGGGAAAAAATGGGAACCTTCTTGGATTGATTAGTTTATTATGGGGGGAGCAATTAAAATTGCTCCCCATATTTTTTTTCTATTCAAGATAAGGGGTATTTTAGAACATGAAAAAAATAATTGAGATTAATAAACTCAATAAGTGGTTTGGGAAACACCATGTTTTGAAGGATATTAATTTGGAAGTATGCGAAGGCGATGTCCTTGTCCTTTGCGGACCAAGTGGTGCTGGAAAAAGTACGTTGCTTCGGTGTATAAATCTATTAGAAAACTTTCAAGAAGGTGAAATATTAGTTTTCGACAAAAGCATTAAGGAAAATCGTGCCAACCTTCGATTTATAAGAAAATCAACCGGTATGGTTTTTCAACATTTTAACTTGTTTCCTCATCTAACCGTTCTGGAAAACACTTATATGGCACCGGTTAATGTAAAAAAGGTTCCCAAAGAGAAGGCCATTGAGTTGTCTAAAGAGCTTTTGAATAAAGTAGGCATATTGGACAAGATTGATGCTTATCCGGAGCAACTTTCTGGAGGACAAAAGCAAAGAGTAGCCATTGCTCGAGCTTTGGCGATGGAGCCAAAACTGATGTTGTTCGATGAACCTACCTCTGCGCTCGATCCAGAAATGATCAAAGAAGTATTAGAAGTCATGAAACAATTAGCTTTAAGTGGTATGACCATGATGATTGTGTCTCATGAAATGGGATTTGCCCGAGAAGCGGCTAATAAAATTTCTTTTATTGACCAGGGGAATATTGTGGAGATATCCGATAAGGATGAATTTTTTCGAAATCCAAAACACGAGAGGACCAAGGCCTTTCTAAGTAAAATATTATAGGTGGTGGTTCTTATACTAATCGATACTCGTCTTATTGCCCGCGTAATGCCAATGTTTTTAAGTGGTTTAGTAGAAACAATTAAAATTTCGGTACTGGGCGGGATAATTGCTTTAATAATTGGGACCATTTTAGGAATATTGTTGACATTAAATAATAAGGTAGTGAAGATTATTATTGGAGTATATACAGGTTTTATCCGGTCTACTCCTCTTCTAGTGCAACTATATTTTATTCATTTTGGTTTACCAATTATCGGCATTAAGCTGCAAAGCTTCCAAAGTGCAGTTATTGCCTTATCAATAAACTGTGCCGCCTATATAACCGAGATAGTTCGGGGGGGATTAAATTCAGTTGACAAAGGACAGCACGAAGCCGCCAAAGCTTTAGGCCTTTCTTGGTTTCAAACTATGAAAATTATTGTACTACCTCAAGCTTTTCAGGTAGCACTTCCTCCATTGATAAGCCAGTTTTCCTATCTCATAAAAGATACCAGTCTAGCTGCTGTGGTTATTGTTCCTGAAATAACCTATATTTCAAGAAAAGTTGCATCTCAAACTTATCGGCCAATGGAGTCTTTTGGTATTCCTACTCTAATTTACTTTATGATTTTTGTGTTATTGCGTTTATTAAGTAATTTTGTTTCTACCAAGGGACAGAAGATGGTAAGAGGATAAAACCGTGGAACAGATCACAATAACGGAACAATTAATAAGATTAGGCGGAGCTTTTATTAGGAATTTGGAATTTCTTCCCTGGGTATTATTAATCGGGGTTGTATTTGGTTTACTTTTTGCCTTGATTCGTTTTCATCGTATACCGGTTTTAAATTTTATTGTAATGGCATTTGTTGAAATCATGAGAGGGGCTCCTTTTTTAATTATTGTTTTTGCAGTATATTTTGCCCTTCCCTATATGGGTATTCAGCTGGATGCTATTGCGAGTGGAATTGTTGTTTTATCTATGTCTGCTACCGCTTATTTATCAGAAATATTCAGAGGTGGTTTAATGGCCATAGATAAAGGCCAATTCGAAGCTGCCGATGCACTTGGACTGACTTATTTTCAAAAACTGCGTTTTATTATATTGCCTCAAATGATAAAAATATCTCTGCCATCCATGATAGGACAAATAGTTTTAACTATAAAAGATACCTCAATTGTTTCTTTGGTTGGTGTAGTTGAAATTGTTCGAACTTCAAGACAAATAATGCAAATTACCTTGGATCCGTTTACTGCATTTGGAATAGTATCAATATATTTTGCAATTGTTTGTTACCCATTAATTTATTTTTCGCAACGGTTAGAGAGGAGGTTGCAGAAATGAAACCTAGCTATGGTTCATCACGATTAGGCATATATGAACCAAATGTATTTACTTTTATTCATAATTTAAAACAAAAAATGCTGATAAAAAGCAACCGGTCATTAATTGATCTAAGCATCGGAGCCCCTAATCGTCCAACTCCTGCTTGGATTATCCATGAATTACAAGATCAGGTGAGTAAGCCCCAATTTCATTCGTATCCCCCTCCTCACGGATGTAGTGAATTGAGAGAGTCAATAGCCCACTGGTACAAAAAAAGATTTCGGGTGACTATTGACCCGGATCGAAATGTATTGGTAACAATCGGCGTAAAAGAAGCCATCGCTAATTCTTTATTAGCATTGGTAAATCCGGGTGATGGGGTATTAGTTCCCGATCCAGGATATCCGACGTATTTTGATGGTGCTCTATTCGCTGGAGCACGTTTGCTTTCATATAAAAGTGATTTTGATGAAGAATTTGTTTTTGAAGAGATTGAAAAGAAAGTTCTTTTATTCCAGCCAAAAATTATTATTGTAAGCTATCCCTGTAACCCAACCGGCCGGATGGTAACCAGTAGTTTTTACCAAAAGCTTGCTTTATTAAGTAAAAAGGAAAACCTTATTGTTATTAGTGATTTAGCTTATTCAGAAATCACATTTGACGGTTTAACGGCTCCTAGTTATTTGGAATCACTTACCCCCGAGATGGCTGGTATTGAATATTTTACTTTTTCAAAAACATACAACATGGCTGGTTGGAGATTGGGAGCGATAGTAGGTAGCGAAAGCTTAGTTAACCCGGTGAAGCTCTATAAATCGAAAATTGATTCCAATGTTTTTTATCCGATTCAATTAGCCGGAGTCTGTGCCTTAGAGAAAACACCAGATTCTTACTATCAGGAATTAAAAGTATTTTATGAGGAACGACGTAATATTCTTTGTTCTGGTTTTGATGACGTAGGTTTATCCTACACTCCAGCTCAAGGAGCGATTTATATTTGGTTAAAGACACCTAAAGATATGGACTCATTTGAATTTACCAAGGAATTATTTATAAACACTGGTATTCTGGTAGTTCCTGGAAATGGCTATAGCATGGAAGGTGGAGATTATGTCCGGGTTGGTTTAGTACAGGAAGCTCCACTACTCATAGAAGCCGTCCAGCGTTTGAAGGAGTGGCTTAAGTAATATACTTGTAGAAGGTTTACAAAATAAAAAGGAGTTATGATAATGAAGCCTCAAGGTATCATTGTTCCGATGGTTACCCCTTTGGATGAAACGGGTACTACCATTCAACTTAATCAAGTTGAAAAACTAGTCCAATTTTTGATCCAGAAAAAAATCAACGCTCTTTTTGTAACTGGTACTACTGGTGAGGGGCCTTTGATCAGTTTTGAAGAAAAAAAAGAAATTTTTCAGGTTGTTCACCAAATTAATGAAGGTCAACTTTTACTTATTGCTCAAGTTGGAAGTTTAACCACTCAGGAAACCATTAAAACAGCAGAAGCAGCACTGGACAATGGATTTGAGTATATTGCTGTTCTACCGCCTTATTACTTCAAATATAACGATGAAGCCTTGTATCAATATTACCATACAGTAGCCAACGCAATATCTCCAAAGCCAATTTTTCTTTATAACATTCCTTCAACCACCAATCATTTTCTGAACATACAATTGGTACAGAAAATTAAAAATAACATATCCAATATTAAAGGAATTAAAGATAGTAGTGGAAATATGAGTCACCTATCACAGTTGATTGCTATGCAAGATGAAAATTTCTCGGTTTATGTTGGGAGTGATATTCTTTCTTTTCCCTGTTTTTTGTTAGGTGCTAAGGGAATGGTGAGTGGTCCAGCTGGGGTTATTCCTGAAATTTACGTATCTTATTACCAAGCTATACAGGCCGGCAACCTTGAAAAAGCGGGTTCCCTATACCGAAAAATTGCCCATATTTCCCAAATGTTCAAAGACGGTAGTGATCTGTCCTTATTTAAAATAGCCTTACAAATGCGAGGCTTGATGGTTGGTGGAGTTAGGCCTCCATTAATTGAGTGTTCAAAAAATGATAAAGATAGGTTTGTAAAGGAATTTAAAACGTTTATAGAAACTAATAATATTCCAAAGTATTAAATGTCAAAACAAGAAATAAACACTAATATAATCAAAAAGGATTGGATAAAGATGAATGCAGATAATATACATGGGGTTATAGTTCCTGTCGTTACTCCGATAAATGACAAAGAAGAAATTGATCAGAAAGCGTTGCAAGGTATTATCGAAAGATTAATAAAAGCTGAAGTGAATGGGATTTTCATGGGTGGATCAGCTGGTGAGGGGCCTTTGCTTCCAATTCACGAATGGACTCAATTAATGCAAAAGACTTTTGAATTCACACAAAACCGGGTAATTCTCATGGGTGGTGTGATGGATACCTCATCAGCTAAGATTAAAGAAAAAATAAGAATTTTAAAAGATATAGGGTATTCATATGTAGTGGTTACTCCTTCTTTTTATATTTCCATACATTCAGAAAGTGAACAATTCCGTTTGTTTGCTGAATGTTATGAAGAGTGCGATGGTATGGAGATGATTGCTTATAATATACCCTCTTGCACCGGATCAAAGTTATCGATTAATGTATTATGCGACCTAGCGCATCGTGGTTGGATTCATTGCTGTAAAGAAAGCTCAGGAGTTGCTGACTATTACACAGAATTGATTCAGAAAGGGAAAGATGCCGGTCTTTCTGTACTTATGGGAGACGAGATAAGTATGTTATCAGCACTTTTTGTTGGAGCTAACGGGATTGTTCCAGGATGTGCCAATGTTGAACCAACTACTTTTGTTTCGGTTTATCGTTCAGTCTTACAAAAAAAGTTCGATGATTTAAGGAAATATTATGATCGAGTAATTGCTTTACGAAATAACCTTCCATTGGCTGGTACTTGTTGGATTGCAGGAATTAAGTATGCTCTTTCAGTACTCGGTTTTGGAAATGGTAAAGTATTATCTCCACTTGAACCATTAAACGAAGAACAGAAAGCACGGGTTGAGAGATTTCTTTCCAGTAGCTAATTAAGATACTGGAATAATTTTGTCTTAAGTGATAATGAGGATAATTTTTGGTATTATTATCTTATTGCTTAGATAATTTAACCAAAGATTTAACCAAAACCTCCATCCGATAACTTATATTGCCGCTGTACATCGTGAACATCTATCCTGAAAATACTAGAATGAGTAAAAAATTAACCAATAAAAATGAGAAATACACACCCCCCTGAATCCCCCCTCAATGGGGGAATATTTCAACAATTCCCCTCCTTGTTCGTACAGTGGTCGCAGCGGGGAGGGTGCCTGTAATCTCCGTCATACTGAGGCTTTGTTTTTCGAAGCCGTGAGGACCTCATCATTTTGTTTTTTATTAATATATTTTTCTAAACTTCTCCTTTTTTTCCTCTCCTACTAAGGGAAAAGGACGATGTTGCCGATATCCCGAATTGAAGACTTTAAAAATTAATCACTGACCGAACGGCTTTTTCAATGTCGTCTTCTTGAGGAATGACATAACTTTCCAAATGCGGAGCCATTGGGATCGGGATGTCTTTAGCACCAACTCGCTTAATCGGAGCATCAAGATAGTCGAAAGCTTCATCAGCAAGGCGTGCTGCAATTTCAGCACCTGGCCCATAACTTAAATGGGCTTCATGAACAATGACCGCCCGATGGGTTTTTTTTACTGAATGAACCAAGGTTTCAATATCTAATGGAACCAGAGTGCGGGGATCGACAACTTCAATACTAACTCCTTCGTTTTGTAAACGTTCGGCTACCCGCAATGACTTGTGTATTGTTTCTGCGGTGGCAATAATCGTTACATCACTCCCGGTTCTTTTAACGTCTGCAACTCCAAAAGGAATAGAATACATTTCTTTTGGGACATCACCTTTGAGATTGTATAGTCCTTTATGTTCGTAAAAGAGCACCGGGTTATTGTCTTCAATAGCAGTTTTAAGTAGACCCTTTACATCATAGGGGGTCGAAGGAACGACGGTTATAAAACCTGGGATGTGGGCTAACATCCCCTCTAAGGATTGAGAATGTTGGGCTGCTGCGGACTGACCGGCACCAATAGTAGTTCGAATCACCAAAGGAAGTTGACATTGGTCGCCAAACATGAATCGCATCTTTGGTGTTTGGTTAACCAACTGATCACCTGCAACAAAAAGGAAGTCGCAGAACATAATTTCGGCTATCGGTCGCTTTCCTACCGAGGCAGCGCCAGTGGCAGCACCCACAATTGCTATTTCAGACAAAGGAGTGTTACGGACTCGCTCATTTCCAAATTTTTCCCATAATCCTTTGGTAACGCTAAATGCCCCGCCCAGAGGTCCAATGTCTTCTCCCAATAAAAAAACATCGGGATTGGTTTCAAGTTCATAATCTAAAACTTCATGAATGGCTTCACGATAAGTAATTTGTCGCATGATTCATTCTCCTTCTCAGTGTATATAAAGTGTAGAGAGGCAAGCTTGTGGATCGGCATAAGGCGAGGTACGACCGAATTCAATGGCATCATTAATTTCATTGACAATCTCCTCGGTAAGAGCTTCAATTTCATTGGAAGTGATGAATTTTTGGTCGAGGAGAAACCTTTCAAAGTTTACGATGGGGTCTTTCTTTTTCCATTCCTCGATATCAGCCTTGGTCCGGTATGGCTGAGGATCACCTTCCCAATGTCCGCGGTATCGATAGGTTTTAGCTTCCAATAGGGTCGGTCCTTTACCTGACCGAGCCCTTTCAATGGCCGTTTGAGCGTTTTTGTAAACTGAAATGACATCCATGCCATCGGTGGTTACTCCCGGCATCCCGTAACCCACCGCCCGGTCGGCAATATTATGGATTGCCTGATGCTCGGCTTGTGGTGTGGTTTCAGCATAAAGATTGTTTTCACATACATATACAATGGGGAGTTTCCAGGCTGAAGCCAAATTGAGGGATTCATGAAAAGCACCTTGATTCGAGGCTCCATCGCCAAAGAAGCACACCGTAACCTTGCCGTCTTTTTTCATCTGACTTCCCAAGGCCGCACCAGTAGCAATGGGAATACCCCCTCCTACAATTCCATTGGCACCCAGCATTCCCAGGGAAAAGTCAGCTATGTGCATGGATCCCCCTCTTCCCTTGCAGTAGCCGGTTTCTTTGCCATATAACTCAGCCATCATTTTCCGAAGAGACACTCCTTTGGCAATACAGTGACCATGGCCTCGATGGGTGCTGGCGATATAATCACTAGGGTTTAGCGCCAAACAAACGCCTGCAGCGACAGCCTCTTCCCCGATATAACTATGAAGCCAGCCCGGTAATTCATGAGCAGCAAATAACTTTACTGCTTCCTCTTCAAAGATCCGGATCTTTTTCATGGTTATGAGAAGGATTCGAGCCAAATCTTTTTCAATCATAAACGCTATTCTCCTTTATTTGATATTAGTTTGTTTCCTTTATGATACTTAATTTTTTCAAAACCCCTTTTTAGAGGAGATTTGAAAAAAAATTATTGCTGCTCACCCTGACCCTCTCCCGCTGAGGGGCGAGGGAAAAAATAAATAAAAGAATGAAATAGTTCCTTCTCCCTTGATGGGATAAGGTGAGGGTGAAAGCTCAGGATTCGACATGCCATGGCAGGTCGCTATATTAATTAAAGAATGGGCACAATACACAATATATTGTGCCCCGACATTTTATATTCTTTGGTAGGGGCTTGATTTATCATGCCCGTGGATTTTCAGGATAGACCCTCATGCTGCCTAGCAGCACCAGATGAGCATGAAAATACCTACCTAAATCCGTCATTGAGAGGAGCAAAGCGAAGTGACAATCTCATTTAGCAAAATTTTGTTTATGTAGCTTTCTCATTATCTCAGGGTAACCATTAAAAAAGAAAAACACCCTCCCCGCCGCGAAAGCGGCACCCCTCCAAGGAGAGGAATTGTTAAAATCATTCTTTCTCATTTTGTTTTAATCACTTTTCACTTATTTCGGTATTTTCAGGATAGAACGGGAGGAGGTTTCT